>JAIRNC010000106.1 GCA_031258255.1 Synergistaceae bacterium | reverse complement strand
GTGCCCTGTTCGATGATCTTGCCGTCCTTGACGACCAGTATCAGGTCGGCCATCTTTATCGTGGAGAGCCTGTGGGCTATCAAAAACGACGTCCGCCCCGCCAAGACCTTTGATATCGCGTGCTGGATCTTCCGCTCCGTCTCCGTGTCGATGGATGAGGTCGCCTCGTCCAGGACGAATATCCTGGGGTCCGCCAGGACGGCCCTCGCGAAGGATATGAGCTGCTTTTCGCCGGTCGAAAGCCTGTCACCGCCCTCGCCTACGTCGCTTTCGATCCCCTCTGGCAGCTTCGCTATGACGCTGTCGGCGGACACGAGGCGGGCGGCCTCCCATATCTCCTCCTCCGTCGCGCCCGGCCTGCCGTAACGGATGTTCTCCTTCACGCTCCCCGAGAAGAGGTGGGGGCTCTGGAGGACATAGCCTATGTTGGAGCGCAGCCAGAGCTGCGAGCGCTCGCGGGCGTCCCTCCCGTCGATCAGCACCCTGCCCTCCGTAGGCTCATAGAAGCGGCAGACGAGGTTTACGAGCGTCGACTTCCCCGCGCCGGTCTCCCCGACGATGGCCACGCACGACCCGGACGGCACGCTGAGATTGAAACCTTCCAGCACGTTCTCATCGCCGTCCGGGTAGCGGAACGTGACGTCGTCGAAGCGGATGTCCCCCTTTATCGGTTCCCAGTTCTCGCGCTTCGGGTTGAAGCTGTCGCCGTATTTTTGGATGACCGCTGGCTCGTCTACGATTTGCGGTTTCTCGGCGAGGAGGGCCAGGACGCGCTCGACGTTGGCCCGCATAGCCATTGTCTCGCCGAAGATCATGGCCATCCGCTGGATCGGCTCGAATATGCTTATGGCGTATGTCACCAGTGCGGAGAGCGTCCCGAACGGCATGGCGCCGGCCATGACCCTGCCGCTGCCCTGTACCAGTATTATCGCCACGGCGAGCGCGCCGAAGAGCAGCATCAGCGGCGTGTAGACCGCGCCCAGCGCCGCCGCCGCGGTCGCCTCCCTGAACATCTCCCCCGTGACCCCGCCGAACTCTGAGATGTTTATGTCCTCTATCACGAGCGTCTTCGATGTGCGCGCCCCCAGTATGCCCTCGTTGAAAGCGCCCGTCATCCGTGAGTTCAGCCGCCGGACGGCGCGGTTGCGGCGGAGGATGCGCGTCTGAAACCAGGACGTTATGAGGCCCATGGGAAAAACCATCAGGACGAGCCAGACGCCGAGGCTGAAATCGAGCATCAGCATGGCGGCGACGGAGAAGAGAATGTAGCTCGACCCCCAGAGTATGTCCACGAACCCCCACGACAGCATGGTGCCTATCCTGTCCGTGTCGGACATGACGCGCGAAATCATGTACCCGACGGGCGTGGTGTTGTAGTAAGAGAGCGAGAGCGTCTGGAGGTGGGAGAAACACGCGTATTTCAGGTCGCGTGAGAAGCACATCTCCAGCTTTATGGCCGTCCTGGCGAATAGGATCGTGACGACCATGCCGGAAGCGATCATCGCGGCCCCGACGGCGACCGACCGCCCCAGCCCCTCCGTCGTCCTGGGGACTATGAAGGAGTCTATTATGAACTTCTGGTATATCGGGATGAGCGCGTCCACGACACCGCCCGCCACGAGCATCGCCGCAATCCGCGCCGCCATGCCGCGATAGGGCCTGAAAAACGGCACCAGCCCCGCCCACGCTTCAAACCCCGTCATCGCCAGAGCCTCCCGCGTCCGCCACGACGCTCTGCTGCATGTCGTAAATCCTCCTGTAGACGCCGCCGCGCGCCAAAAGCTCCTGAGGGGTGCCCATCTCCACGATGCGCCCCTCGTCCATGACCATTATGACGTCCGCCCCTGAGACCGACGTTATCCTGTGGGCTATGATGATCGTCGTGGCCTTATCCGTCTGCGCCAGCCGCCGCGCGAGAGCCGCCCTTATGCGGGAGTCCGTCTCGGTGTCCACGGCGGACAGGGAGTCGTCGAATATCAGTATCTGAGGTTCCCGCAATATGGCCCGTGCGATGGCGACGCGCTGTTTCTGTCCGCCCGAGAGCGTCACCCCGCGCTCGCCCACCACCGTGTCGTATCCCGACGCGAAGGCGTTTATCGCCCCGTCGACCTGGGATACGGCGGCGGCTTCCCGAACCCTGTGGAAGGGGATGCCGTCCCTTAGCGACGCGATGTTGTCCTTTATGGTCCTGGAGTAGAGGAATGGCTCCTGGAGCACTATCCCTATATGCCGCCGGAGCTGTCTGCGGTCGAGCCGCCGGATGTCCACCCCGCCGATGGTTATCTCCCCGTTCCCCGGTTCGAGGTCGTACAGCCGGCATATCAGGTAAGCCAGCGTCGTCTTTCCGGCGCCCGTCGCGCCCAGTATCCCGAACGTCGTCCCGCCGCGTATGGTAAACGAAATGTCGCGGAGCACCAGCGCGGCGCCGTATGAGAAGCTGACGTCGCGGAAGGCGATATCGCCGCGAACGGGCAGCGCCGTCTCGTCGTCCCCGTCTGGAAGCGCGTCCGTCTCCGTCGGCGCGTCCAGTATCTCCCTGATGCGCCCCAGCGAGACGCTTGCCTTGCTCGCCTCGGATAGGACGCGCCCCAGCCCCCGCACAGGCCAGATGATCATGGAGTTGTACGAGAGGAAGACCATGAACTCACCCACTGTGACGCCCCCCGCGGAAGCCTGATGGGCCCCCACGGCGCAGAGCGCCACCATCTGGAGGCCGGTCAGGAGGTCTCCGACCCCCCAGTACGCGCTCAAGATCTTGCCCAGCCTCATCCAGAGCGCGGCGTAGCGCCTGTTCTGCGCGTCGAACTTGTCAAGCTCGTAACGCTCGCGCCCGAAGGCCCTGACGACGCGCACGCCGGTGAAGTTCTCCTGCGCTATCGTCAGGAGCTTGCCCTCCGCCTCGTCCGCCGCCAAAAATCGATCGGCGGCGCTGCGCAGGAAGACTGACGAGTAGGCGAATATCACCGGCAGGAAGGCTAAGGAGGTCACGGCCATCGGCCTGTTTATCGGGAACAGGAAGCTGTACGCGAAAATGATGAGCCCTGCGGCGCGCACTATCTCCGTGATCTGAGCCGACACGAAGCCGCGGACGACCTCCACGTCAGACGTGCATCTCTGGATTATGTCCCCGGTCTGTATCTCGATGTGCCAGCGGTAGGGGAGGCGCTGTATGTGCGAGTAGAGCGTGTCGCGCAGACGCTTTATCATGCCCTCGGAGCTTTTCGAGAGACAGATGTGATGTCCGAAGTTGAATAACCCGCCGACTGCCGAGAGCGCCACCGCCAAGAGGCCGGCAAGCCAGAGCCCCTCCTTGAGCGCGCCTGGCCCGGTACGCGGCCCCAAAAGCCCGAGCAGACGGGGGACGACCGGCACGTCGGACGCCGACAGCCCGCCCACCACGCTGTCTACCACGAACCGTATCGTCTGCGGCAGCAAAAAGCTACAGCAGACGGATAGGAACATAAATATAAACCCCGCGAGGTAAAGCGCCCTGCCCCCCCTGGAAATCCTCCAGAGCAGGAAAAACGGATTATGTTTATTCATCGTCATAAATAAAGTCATGTTATTTTTTGTTTTCGCTCTGTGTTTTAGCCCCGTCGCATCGATCAAACAGCACGGCCAGATCGCGGAACTCGCGAGAGCGCGCTTTCAGGCCGTCAAGGCTGTCCATGCGCCACGTCCAGTTCCCGCTGGGGGTGGACGGGGTGTTCATGCGGGCCTCGCCTCCTAGTCCAAGGGCGTCCTGCGCGGTTATTACAGCCAGGTTCGCTACGCTCGCCGCCGCCATGCGGATCATGGCGTCACAGGCCTCTCTCGGGCCTATCTCCGCGGCGCCGATGTATTTTTTGAAATTCTCCCTCTCCTCGCCCGTAGCGTCAATGGCCCACCAGCCGGCGCTGGTGTTGTTGTCGTGCGTGCCGGCGTAGACGGCGCAGTTGCGCCTGTGGTGGTGCGGCGCGTAGGGGTTGGACGGCATATCGTCCCCGAAGGCGAAGTGCAGCACCTTCATGCCGGGCAGGGAGAAGCGCTCCATCGCCTCCAGCACGTCGTCCGTCATCACGCCCAGATCCTCGGCTATGAACGGCAGCCGTCCGCTCTCGTCGGCGAAGCGGCGTCTCAGCGCGCTCAGAAAGTCCAGCCCCGGCCCGTCCTTCCACGCGCCATTTTCAGCCGTATCTTCCTCCGCCGGTATCTCCCAGTAAGCCATCAACCCCCTGAAGTGGTCTATCCTCACCCTGTCGAGGCAAGTCAGGGCGTGGTGGAAACGCCCCAGCCACCAACGGTAGCCGTCCTCCCTCATCTTCGGCCACCTGTACACCGGGTTTCCCCACCGCTGCCCCGTCTCGCTGAAATAATCGGGAGGGACGCCCGTCACGCAGGTGGCCCTGCCGCAGCCGTCGAGCTCGAACAGGTCCTGATGCCCCCACACGTCGGCGCTGTCGAGGCCCACGTAGATCGGCATGTCGCCTATCAGCTCGACGCCCAGTTCCGCGCAGGCCTCCTTCAATTCTCGTAGCTGCTTGAAAAACAGGAACTGCGCAAATCTCTGCCTGTCCAGCATCCTGGCTATGCCCGGGTCTGCCTTGAACGCGTCCAGGACGCGCCAGTCCCTCGCCCTGTACTCATAGGGCCACTCGTTCCATGATACGTCGCCCGCCGTCTCCTTCAGGGCGCAGAAAAGGGCGTAGTCCTCCAGCCAATATGCCTCGCTGGCGCAGAAGTCCCAAAATTCGTCCGAGAGAGATTTAAATCGCGTCTTGTACGCTTCATCTCTCCTGAAGTTTTCGTAGGATTTGCCTATGATCTCCCGCTTGAACACGTGGGCGGCGTCGAAATCCACCGCCGCCGGTTTTTCAAAGGAGGTCGGCGGCGTCAGGTCGCAGGCGTCCAAAAGCCCCCAGCGGACCAGGAGGTCGGGCGATATAAAAGAGATGTTGCCGGCGAAGGCGGACGGGCTGCTGTACGGTGAGTACCCCGCCGCCGCCGATGTCGCCCCCAGCGGAAGCATCTGCCACGCGCCGAACCCAGCTCCGGCCAAGATCGATGCGAATTGAACGGCGCCGGGGCCCACGTCCCCGATGCCGTACTTGCCGGGAAGGCTCGAAACATGCGCCAACATACCCAGCTTGCGAACACGTTTTCCTGCCACTCGGACTACCCCCATCCGGCATCTGCTGATTCAAACGCCTGTCTGTTCAGATATTAATCAAATTCGGAATACCCTGCCCGTGAACTCAAGTATAAATTCCACCTGCATCTTATCATGACTCTGCGGTTCCTTCAATAAAAGTACGATTATGCACGCCCAGGCCGTTTAACGAGGTGATATTTTCATTGAATAGAGCGCATAAGGCGCAAAATGCGTCGGGCGTCCCAATTTTTCGCGTCCAGCACCCACTATATAGGGTATAGGCTGGCCAGCCTGGGGAATCGGCGCCGCGGAGCGGCATTAGCGAAACACGAAGAGAGGGAGTGGTAAAAATGGCAAGCATCAAATCAATGGACGGAAGGCTCGCGTTCAAGACGGATACAGGGGAGAGGAACGGCGTGAAGCCAGTGTACCGCACTGTCGGCCTCGGGAGGATCGCCGGCGGGGCGCCGGTCGAGGCGCTGGGGGCGGTGGCGAGCGACCTGAAGGAGCTTCTGGAGTTCCCCACGGTGATCATAACGCTCCACCGCGTCGACGAGCTGACGCTGTAAACGAAGCAATGGCGGCGCATACGCGCCAAACAAACGCTAAATTTGCGTTTACGAGGAGGATACGAACAATGCAGAAGAAAAACACGCTCCGCATGAAGTTTAAGACGGCAGAGGACAAGAACGTAAGCGTCTCTCTCTCCGGCTGCAAGGGCGGCGTAACCGCTCAGGACGCCGAGAAGGCGATGGACACGATGCTGGCTAACCAGATCTTCACATTCGGCCTCGCCGAAAAACGCGGCGCTGCCGTGACGGAGACCACGGTGACGGATCTGTTCTAGGGAGTTTGCCTGGATCCGTCTCGATTAACGAGGAGAACCCCGCCCCTGTGGCGGGGTTCTTAGGGAACCGCTGATTAAATAACCTTTGGCTGCAATGGACACCTTCGCCCGCGCCCTTCATGTCAGCCGTAAAAATGGTCCTCAACGTAGCTCTGCTACGTCTGCGGCCGTTTTCACGACTGCCATTTCGGGAAGCGAACGAATCTGCTCCATTTCGCCCAAAGAACATTTAATCAGCGATTCCTTAGGGAAAGGGGTGTTTTCTGATGGGAAGCGATTTTTTGGAGGTTTTTTTGCAGAGCTCATTTTCCGTTGCCGTAGCGGCCTTTCTGCTCTTCCGCATGGAGGAGCGGCTGGACAGCCTCACGAACGCGGTCACGCGCCTCGGATCGTCCCTGGAGACGCTGGCGCTGTGTCTCGTCCGCCCCGCTCAGCCCGCCGGCGCGCCCAGGGAGGCGATGAGCGATGACGAGGGCGAGTGACATGAACGATCTTCAGGTGAGCCCTCACTTCAACCTACGCGAGTTCCAGTGCCGCTGCTGCGGGCGCGTCAAGCTGTCCCGTGAGCTGGTCCGGAAGCTGGAGGGCCTGCGCGCGGCCGTGGGGCGCCCTGTGGTGATCACGAGCGGCTACCGCTGCGAGCGGCACAACGCCGCTGTGGGCGGCGCGGCGCGGAGCCTTCATCTGGCCGGCCGCGCGGCGGATGTGTCGTATCGCCCCGGGGGGTCCCTGGAGGCGGCCGAGGCAGACCTGCACGCGCTCAGGCAGATAGCATCGCGGATAGGCTTCTACGAGTTTTTACCGAATCTTAGTAAAAACTACATACATTTCTCTTGCAAATAGTTGTCTATAATGTACATTAGGATTAATTAACGCTGTTAAAAAGAAAGGGCGCTTGCGCGTCATCCGTTGGTTTGCTTTCTGTTGGCGGCGGCCAGTCAGCGGGATAGCCGGACACATTTTTTAAGGCAATGATGCTCGAAAAGAATAAAAAATTTTATGTAGGAGGTAATGGACATGTTGGAGGATAAAAGCTCTCAGATTAGCTCAAACAAGGACGAGGCGATAGACGGCATCGACGCCCTCGTTGAGGCGTTCACCCCGCTCGTGCGCAGCGTCGCGCGGCGGTACGAGGGGCGCGGCGCGCTCCGCGAGGATCTGGAGCAGGAGGGCTATCTGGCCCTTTTGAAGATAGCCCGCCGAGCGTCCCAGAGGGGGCGTCTATCCCGCGTGCTCTGGAACTTCCTGCCCGCCATGGTCAGGGACGCGGCGGCCAAGATGCGATGGGGCGTCAGGGACGTGCCGCTCTCCCCGGGCGGCGAGTACGGCGACCCGGACGACGAGGGGGATCCGCCGGCAGTGAACGTAGCCTGCGAGCGCGCGTCGCGCGATTACGACGAGGTGGAGCTGCGCGCCGCCATAGACGCCCTGGGCGAGGCGCCGGATCGCGACATCGCCGGCGCCCTGGCCGACGGCCTTAACCTCGGCGAGATAGCGGCCATGCTCCATATCGACAGAAAGACGCTCCGAAAGAGGATCCGTGGCCTTTGCGACAAGCTGGGGAGGTATCTAAGGGATTACGACAGGAGCTGAGAAGCGCGCGTTTACGCGCCTTCGCACCGGCTCGCCAGTGCAAGCGATTGCCAAACGCCCTTGTAATTCCGTATTTTCGGCATATTCTCGCGTCAGTAGTTGACAAGGGGGGCATGTTGTGGTTATCTTTGCAATGTAATATGGACGGCTGACTAAGAACGGGAGTAGGGGGGTGGTTTTGCGGACGATGGCTTGCGCGGCCCTTAGGTTCCCGCCGCGCTGTGGAGGTGGCGCAAGCGCGCCCTGACTACAACTTAATAGCGTTAATTGATTTTTTTTTTTACAGCACGTAAGAACGGGAGTATGGGTTGGGTTTTGAGGACGATGGCATACGCGGCTTGGGTTTCCCGCCGCGCTCGGGAGTGGCGCAGACGCGCCCTGGCCGCGATTTAACAGCGTTAGTTGTTTTTTTTAAGCACGTAAGAACGGGAGTATGAGTTGGGTTTTGAGGACGATGGCATACGCGGCTTGGGTTTCCCGCCGCGCGCGCAGGGTGGCGCGGACGCGCCCCGACTGCGATTAAACAAAAGAACGGGAGCAGGAGGTGGTTTTTGAAGCCAAAGGAGCGCGGTTTTTTGCAGCATAGCGTTCGCAAGACGGCGTCGACGTACCTGGCGCCGCAGGGCTTGCGGGGTTCACGGCAACGTGCTGTTACAGGGGCGGCTTTACGCGCGGGCGCCGCTTGCGCGTCCCCC
>JAIRNC010000088.1 GCA_031258255.1 Synergistaceae bacterium | reverse complement strand
CGCCCCATACCGGCCAGGGGGTATGTGGCGGTGTTGTTCGACCCAGACTCCGACTTGGTTTTTTCCTTCACGGGAATAGCGGTCGCCAACGCCGAGAGCTATTTATCCCAGTTCATCAGGATGGCATCGACTTTTTCCCGGCCGCAGCCATAGCGTGTGACGCTAAGTAAGCCCTTCGTTTTAGAAAGGATGAGGTGTAAATGCCGGAAGAGAACGGAAAGCCAGGCAGAAAATACAAATTTCACTGGAGCCTTATAGGCGACCTGGAGGAGGGCCGCCCGAACCTCGGCTTGTCGACGCGGGTTGAAGTGTACAGGCTCATGCAGTTCACGTTCCGTGACGTGATTGAATCTAGATTCGGCACCGAGATCGCCGACCAGATCTTTTACGAGGCAGGGCAGATCGCCGGCAAGGAATTTTACGACAGGTTCATCTCCGAGGCCAAGGATCTCAGCGAGTTCGTCAAGCTCATGCAGGACAAAATGCGCGACTTCAACATCGGCCTCCTGCGAGTCGAGGCGGCGAACGAGGACGCGAGCAACCTCGTCTTGAGCGTCGCGGAGGATCTGGACTGTTCCGGGCTCCCTGAGCTCGACTATGAGGTCTGCAAGTACGACGAAGGATTCATCTCCGGGGCGGTGGAATCCTTCACGGGCCAGTCTTATGACGTGAAAGAGATAGACTGCTGGTGTACGGGCGACAGGACGTGCCGCTTTACCGTAGACAAGGTTCAATAACAAAGAGTCCAAACCATGCCTCATGACGAAGGAGTGCCGGGCTCTGGCCTCAATATGATCTCTCCGGCCGTAGGCGCCGCCGACTTTGACGTGCTATCCGAGGAGACGAAAGAGTTGCTGGAATTTATAAAAAAGGCTCTTACTGTCTCTCGATGTCCGTATCCGTCCGGGCATTTCGCCGGCGACGCCCTGTTCAGCGAGGTGCTGGACTACATAAACATGATCAGAGATGCCCTCAGGCAGTTCTCCCAGGGCAATATCGATATAAAGGTGTCTCACAGGGGTTTTTTGGCGGGCTGCATAAAGGAGCTTCAGGCGCACCTCCGCCATCTGACGTGGTACGCGGACCGGATAGCGGCCGGCGACTTCGCGCAGCACATAGACTTCATGGGGAACTTCGCCGAGTCCTTCAACAGGATGTCCAGGCAGTTCTACGGCGCCCTCACCTCCCTGAGGGAGAGCGAGGCCAACCTGCTCGCCGCGACCAGGGATCTCTACATAAGCGAGGAGCGATGGAAGCTCGCTGTGGCGTGCGCCCAGGACGGCATACTCGACATAGATCTCAGGCACAGGAAGGCCTTCTTCTCAAAGCGGCTCTGGGAGATGCTGCGTTACCCCGAGAGGGGTGACGAGGTGTTCTACGAGCCGGAAAAATGGAAGGAACTGGTGTACCCTGACGACAAGTTCAAGTGGGACGAGATCAGTCACAACATAGGCCGGAATTTGCCGCAGGAGCAGTCCAGGCAGTATACGGAGTTCAGGATAAAGGGCGGCGACGGCAGATATCGGTGGATGGGGATCAGCTACATGCTCCTGGTGGACGACGAGGGCGTCACGCGCAGGTTCGTGGGGGCGTGCGAGGACATACAGGAACGGCGTGAGCGAGAGGAAATGATCCGAATGCAGGCCACCCACGACCAGCTGACGGGGCTGCCCAACAGATACCTCTACAACGACCGTCTGCTGCAACAGATGGTGATGGCGAAGCGCAACAACTCGTCGCTCGTTTTCGTCATCTGGGATCTAGACGGCTTCAAGGCGGTAAACGACACATACGGGCACCTGTCAGGGGACGCGCTCTTGGTGAACATTGCCAAGATCATGCGGTCGAACCTGCGGGAGACCGACACCCTCGCGCGGTTCGGCGGGGACGAATTCGTGATGCTCCTGCCCAGCGCCAGCGGTGGCGAGGAAGAGGTCGTGAAGCAGACGACAGCCAGAATATTCGAAGCGCTGGAAAACCCCGTCGACATAGGCGAGGCTACGGTGCGCGTCGGCGCGAGCTGCGGGATCAGCTTTTTCCCCAGGCACACGTCGGATGCGGAGGACCTTTTCAATTTAGCGGACAAGACGCTCTACATCGCGAAGAGGACCGGCAAGAACAGGGCCCTCATCTGGTCTCCAGAGGTCGAGGGGATATAAGGCCGTCACGAGAGACTGATGCGATTTGCCCAGATATAGAAAATGCGCAGGGCCAGATCTGACCTAACGATGGAAGCCAAATTGGAAAGCGTCGTCAGAGCCGCTGGCGAAAGGCACGGTTGGTGGCGCTCCGGCGGTTTGCTCGTGGCGCTTTCCGGCGGCGGCGACTCGATGGCGACGTTCGAGCTGCTCAGGCTTTTTTTCCCAGGGAGGATAGCAGCGGCGCACCTGGATCACGGGCTCAGGGGCGAAGCGTCCGCCGCTGACGCCGAGTTCGTCGAGTCCTACTGCGAACGGAATGGCGTCAAGTGCTTTGTGAGGCACGTCCGCGTCGACAGGGACCGACTCCCCGGCGAATCGCTGGAGATGGCCGGGAGACGGTGCCGCTATGAATTTTTCTTCGAGCTGCTCGACAGAGAGGGGCTCGCGTTCGTCGCGACCGGGCACAACTCCGACGACTCCGTGGAGACGATGCTCTTAAACCTGTTTAGGGGGACGGGCTTGAGGGGCCTCTCGGGCATAACGCCGATGCGGGACAGGGTGATAAGGCCGGTCATTGCCGCGAGCAGGATGGATCTGCGCCAGTTCCTCGCAGAACGAGGCATCCCGTGGCGCGAGGACGAGACCAACGCCCATGACTGTTATAGCCGGAACAAGATCAGAAACCATCTCCTGCCGTGGGTGCGCGCCAACATAAACGGGTCCACGGGGGCGCTTCTGGGGCTGTCCGTGGAGTGCTCGCAAGCGGACGCCGAGTCGGAGAAAAAAGCGGGGTCGGTGCTGGACTGGATCTCACGGCATCGCCCCCCCGCGCTCGCTTCGTGGGACACGCCCTCCGCCAGGAAGCTATCATCGCAGAGCCTCGCGGCAGCCGTCCGCGCGCAGGGGCGGAGGCTAGGCCTGCCGGCGCTCGACAGGCCTAGGACGGACGAGCTGTGCCGTCTCATAACGCTCTCCGGCAGGTGGCGCTTCCAGTGGGGCGGCACAACGGAGGTCTGCGGGGCGAGGGAAGGGATCGGGTGGCTCGACCGCAGCGATCTCCGTCCGCCGCAAGGCATATCGGCGACGCTCGCGCTTGGGCAGCGCGTGGCGCTGGGCTGGGGCCGATGGAGGATCGAAGCATCCCTGGCGCCAAACGACGGGAAGCCCGCCAGAAGCGGCGCGATGAGAGCGCGCCTGCCCGCGGACGCCGAGTGTCTGGTCTCCGTCTTGAGCATCCCTCAAAAAGCCCATGAATTTCTGCGCGGAATCCCGTGGTGGAGCGCGCCGTCTACCCCTATGATTACGTGGGAACACGAAAGACGCGCGATCCAGTGGACGCCCGGGGCTTTTGCGGATGTGCATAATGGGGGCAGTTGTGATATCATCATACACGTTTTCTGTCAAGAAGAGCAAGTCGAGAAGAGGGGTTCGGTATTATGACATGGATAAACGCTTCGCTTAAACTTGGCGACATCCTGCTGCCGAGGGAGCGGATCAATGAACGGGTGGCAGAGATCGCCGGCGACATCAGCAGGGAATACGCCGGGGAACGGGTCGTCGTCGTCGGCGTTTTAAAGGGCGCTGTCATTTTCATGGCCGACCTGGTTCGCGTGATAGATGACTCGGTGGACGTGAGGATGGACTTCATGGCGGTCTCGTCATACGGCGACTCATCCACCTCGAGCGGGGCGGTCAAGATAATAAAGGACATGGACACCTTCGCGGAGGACGAGCATATAATACTGGTGGAGGACATAATGGACACAGGCCTCACCCTCTCTTACCTCAAGGAAATGCTGATGACGCGGAACCCGCGCAGCTTCAAGACATGCGTCCTCCTGGAAAAGCCGGAGCGCAAGAAGGCGGAGTGCGCCATAGATTACAGGGGGTTTGAAATACCGGACAAGTTCGTCGTCGGCTACGGTCTCGATTACGCCGGGAAATGGCGCAATCTCAGCGACATATGGCACGTGGTGGAAGGATAAATTCTAACGTAATCGGTGATAAAGTTTAAAGGGTTTCAGTTCTAAAGAAGAGAGGGGCTCCGCATTTGGGCAAACTAGCGAAAAATCTTGGGATCTACCTGGTATTGATAGTTCTCGTCGTCAGTCTTGTCAACGTATTTCTTTCGTCCGAGACCAATCCGAAGAAGGTAGAGGAGATAACGTACAGCGAGCTTTTGGGCGCAGCCGAGGTGGGCCGTGTCGTGAGCGTCATAGTTGAGGAGGACAAGGTAAGGGGAGTGCTAACGGACGACACCGAGTTCCTGACGTATACCGTCGGGACCGGCGACCTGGCCAAGGAGCTCGCCGGCAAGGGCGTGAACGTGAAGGTCATCCCGCCGGCGGAAACGCCCTGGTGGTCGAGCCTGATGACGTCCCTCTTTCCGACCCTGCTCCTGATAGGCGCGTGGATATTCATACTCTACAACATGCAGGGCGGCGGCGGCAAGGTGATGAGCTTCTCCAAGAGCAAGGCGAAGCTCTTCCTCGACAACAGGCCGAAGGTCACGTTCGATGACGTGGCGGGCTGCGACGAATCGAAGGAGGAGCTGGCGGAGGTGGTCGAGTTCCTGCGTGACCCGGGCCGCTTCGCCAAGCTGGGCGCGAAGGTCCCGCGCGGCGTGTTGCTGCTAGGCTCGCCCGGCACTGGCAAGACGCTCCTGTCACGCGCCGTGGCGGGGGAAGCGGACGTGCCGTTCTTCAGCATCAGCGGCTCGGATTTCGTGGAGATGTTCGTCGGCGTCGGCGCGGCCAGGGTCCGCGACCTCTTCGAGCAGGCGCGCCGGTACCAGCCCTGCATAGTGTTCATCGACGAGATAGACGCAGTGGGCCGTCAGCGCGGCGCCGGCCTGGGCGGCGGCCACGACGAGCGCGAGCAGACGCTGAACCAGCTGCTCGTGGAGATGGACGGCTTCGAGGTAGGCGGCGGCATCATCCTCATCGCGGCCACCAACAGGCCTGACATACTGGACCCGGCGCTTCTGAGGCCGGGGCGCTTCGACAGGCAGATAGTGGTGGATCGCCCAGACGTGAACGGCCGTCTCGCCATCCTCAAGGTTCACATAAAGGACAAAAAGCTGGGGGACGACGTAAACCTCGACGTTATCGCCCGCAGGACGCCCGGCTTCGTCGGCGCCGACCTGGCTAACCTCGTGAACGAGGCGGCGCTCCTGGCTGGCCGCCGCGCGAAGGAATCCCTCGGGATGCCGGAGTTCGAGGAGGCCATCGACCGCGTGATGGCAGGCCCGGAGCGGAAGAGCCGCGTCATAAGCAAAAAGGAGCGTGAGATCATCGCCTACCACGAGGTCGGTCACGCCATAGTGGCGAGGATGATACCCGGCTCCGACCCGGTTCACAAAATATCCATAATCCCAAGGGGCCACATGGCGCTGGGCTACACGTTGCAGGTGCCGGAAGAGGATCGCTTCCTGATATCGAAGGAAGAGCTGCTGAACAGGATATGCGTCCTCTTGGGCGGCAGGGTCACGGAGACGATCAAGTTCGGCAACGTCACGAGCGGCGCGCAGAACGACCTGGAGAGGGCGACCCAGACGGCCCGCCAGATGGTCACGCAGCTGGGCATGAGCGACCGGCTTGGCCCAGTGACGCTGGGCAAGAAACACCACGAGGTGTTCCTGGGCAGGGACATAATGGAGGATCGCAACTACAGCGAGGAGATAGCGTTCGCCATCGACCAGGAGGTCCGCCGTATCCTGGACGAGTGCTTCGAGAGGGTGCGGGGGATCCTGACGGAGAACTTCGAAAAAGTCGAGGAGATCACCGCCATACTCCTACAGAAAGAGGTCCTGGAGGGGCCGGAGTTCAACAGGCTCTTGGGCTTCCCCGAGAACGAGGACAACCACGACAAGGAGAACGGCACGACAGAAGCGCCGAAACCGGACGACGCGGCGCCCGAAGCCGAAGATCCCGCCGACGAAGCGGACGACAGCGGGGCCGGCGAGGAAGCGAAAGCGGACGGCAAGGACGAGGAAGAGAAGGTTTAAGCCCTGTCCCGGCGCATTGCGGAACCCCGGACGGAGAGTCCGGGCATGGCATCGAGGAGAACTTACTCCGATTCTAAATTATAGCGGTTTGATTTATTGTATGCCAAAGATGGGTATGGCATACAACAAATCAAACCGCTATCACGTTATTTAATATTGATGGTTAGATGATTGACGCGCGCTATAAATGGCTTTGCCACGAAGTTCACCCTGTCACATTAAAGGCGAGAGTACCCTTGGTGTCGAGGGGGGGAGTTGAACCCCCACGAGCTTTCGCCCACTGGATCCTGAATCCAGCGCGTCTACCAGTTCCGCCACCCCGACAACGTAAGAGATTCTATACCGTACCCGCCCGCTCGTCAACACCAGAATAGGAGAGTTTTCAATCGAGCCTGTCAATCGAGCCTTGAATAATCACGTCGCATATGATACATTTTTTTGCACGGCTAAAAAAGGATACAAAAATTTTAAGGAGGTGCGCGCGTATGCTGTGGAGCAAATCGCTTGAGACGGGCATAGCCAAGATAGACGAACAGCACAAAGAGCTCTTCAAAAGGGTCGATGCCCTGATGGACGCAGGGAACAAGGACAGGTTCAAGGAGACGCTCGATTTCCTGGGGGATTACATCGTCACCCACTTCAGCGACGAACAGAAGATGCAGGCCGAGGCGAAGTACCCAAAGGCCGCCATCCACAAAAGGTATCATGACAATTACGTGATCGAGTTCCGCAAGCTGAGGGAGCAATTCCTGAAAGAGGGACATACCCTGGCGATGTCTCAGGCAGTGAATAAAAACGTGATCGGCTGGCTGAAAGACCACATACTGATTCACGATAAGGAGTTTGCCACCTTTTACAAAAACAAGTAACGCGCGTTTGGGGCATCTTTGCCAGCGGTGCGGGCGCGCAATGCGCGCCCCTGCGACAATCCTTCGTATTGCCGATGAATCTGCCCCAAGGCTCGATTGAAAAAGTAACAATTCTTAGTCCGCTCTCACCACAATAAACCGCTGGCATGTCTTTTACAAGGTGACTGACTATTTGCCGCTTACGAATTTTTTCTGAATATGCCTGTCAAGTCCCTCTTAAGAACTGACAGTCGTAAAAAGCAGGTAAAAAGCAAATACTCTCGCCCTGCGCGCATTTGACTAATTCTTGTCTGCTGTTTAGAATAGGATACAATGTATATATTTTCATCGTCAAAATTTACTTGTCTTCGCGCTGGTCTTGAGGGAGTTACAAATTTAACGGAAAACTTTAAGTGGCTCCTCGTAGTTTTCTGAATTTTATAAGTGACACTGAGGTGAAAAGGCGGCATGAGCTTTGTTATAAACGTCCTGTCCAGGCAATCTGTCGAACAAATTACGGCAGACACACCCATGATGGGACACGAGGTCCTGACGCTCGCGGGCCAGGGCGAGAACGGCCGGGCGATGGCGTGGAGGGTCAATCGGATACTCCGCCCGCTGGGGTGGGTCGTGGACGAGGACGCGGACGTCGAGTTCGTCGATATGTCCACTATCGAGGGGATCGAGATCTACGAGAGGACGCTGACGTTCGTGTTGGCCCTGGCCTGCAAGCGGGCCCTCTCCAGGGGCGTGATAGTCCGCTATTCGATGGGGTCCAGCTTTTACTGCGAGCTCTCCGGCGGAGGGACCTCCGCAGAGGATGTCGAGGCTATACGGCAGGAGATGGAGCGCCTCGTCTCGATGGCCCTGCCCATTCAGATGGCTATACTGCCCCTCGACAAGGCGCACAGGATATTCGAAAGGCAGGGGGACGTGGACAAGGCGCGGCTCATGCAGTGGACTGGCATGGATCCGATAACCGTGTACCGCTGCGCGGGGATGTGCGGCTATTTCGGCGCTCCCCTGGCGGCGTCCACGGCTATGGTGAAGGCCTTCGACCTCACCGGCTACGCGCCGGGCTTCCTGCTCCGCTTCCCTGCCATAACGGATGTGGCAACGGTCCCGCCCCTCCAGGTGGTCCCGAAGCTGATGGACGTGTTCCGCGAATACTCGACGTGGCTCTCCGTCCTCGGCCTCTCCACGATGGACAGCCTCCACGACAGGGTGTCGAACGATCAGTCCCTCGACCTTATCCTCCTGTCCGAGGCGTTCCACAGCGAGGCGCTCTCGCGGATAGCGCACGAGATCATCGACAGGGAGGACGTCCGCCTCGTCTGCTTGGCCGGCCCCTCAAGCTCCGGCAAGACGACCACGTCGCGCCGGCTCGCGATACAGCTCCAGGTCTACGGCAAGAACCCTGTGACGCTGGCGCTGGACGATTATTACGTGGACAGGGACGAAACGCCCAGGGACGAAAACGGCAACTTCGACTTCGAGGCGCTGGAGGCCCTTGACGTGCGGCTGATAAACAAGAACCTGGAGGATCTTATGTCAGGCAGGGAGGTCAGCCTGCCGAGCTTCGACTTCGTCTCCGGCACACGCAAGCAGGGGCGCAGGCTGCGCCTCAGGGAGAACGACATACTGATAATCGAGGGCATTCACGGGCTGAACGACAAGCTCACCGCCGACATCGCCCCGGAGCTCAAATACAAGGTGTTCATCTCGCCGCTCACCGGCGTCAGCCTGGACACCTACAACAGGATAGGCTCCACCGACGTGCGGCTCCTGAGGAGGATAATCCGCGACCACAGGACGAGGGGGCACAGCCCGGAAGCGACCCTGATGATGTGGCCCTCCGTGGTGAAGGGGTCCCACAAGCACATCTTCCCATACGAGGAGGGCGCCGACATACTCTTCAACACGTCCCTCGTGTACGAGATAGCGGTCATAAAGGGCTACGTTGAGCCGCTCCTCCGCGCGATTCACGAGAGCTCGCCCTCTTACGGCGAGGCCAGGCGGCTGCTGTCGATGCTCAGTTTCGCGCCCGTCATCCCATCGGACGACGTCCCAAACCTCTCCATACTGCGGGAGTTCATCGGGGGAAGCTGCTTTGACGACTGAGGCGATGCCGCGCCCCCGTGAGGCCGGCGGGCTTTGTTAGCCCTGCACTGCGCTTTCTCCGAGGGGCTTTTCCTCTGGGGTGAGCGCTCCTTCGCAAGAAGCGGGCTTAAGGGCATCCGCGGGCGGCCCAGGGCTGATAGAGGCAAGCCCGCCATCCATCTCTGGGACGCCGGGGCCGACAGCATAGCCCAGGCCTTGAGCGACCTGGGCTTCAAGTATGACCGCCCCGTACAGGCGGAGAAGGCGGAAATTACTCTCCCGACCTACGCCGGCAAGTGTCCCGTGCCGTCCTCCCCCCTCCTTGGCGAGATCCCGCCGGCATACTCCGCGGGGAAAGCGCCGCTCGGCGTGAAGGGCTGGCTGGTGTCGCAGCTCCCCGTAGGCGCGGGGGATCTGTTCGGGCTTGCGGCGATATTCTCGCGCGCCGGGACGCCTGCGCCCGAAGGACGCCTTTTGGCGCCGGGCGTCATGATGGCGCTAGACCTCTGCTTTGTAGCGGAGTGCTGGAGGTTCGCGCGCTCCCTCTTGGAGAGGGGCAGGTTCTTGCCCGACATAAGCGTATCCAGCGGCAGTGAGGCATACGAGCCGGTGTGGAGACCGCTTCTTGCGGGCGGCGACGCTGAACGCTTCGCGCGGCTCGCCAGGCTGATGCCGCCAGCCTTGCGCTTTCGATGCGGGGAAATGATACCAGAGGGCCGCGACCCTACGCTCTCCAGCATACTCTCCGCCATGATAGACGGTTTTGTCCGCTGGTCGTGGAACAAGGAGCGCCGGGTCGCGCAGGAGGACGTGGGCGCCTGTCACAGCAGGCTCGCCCGCGTCATCGCGATGGGGAACGGCGCGACGGAATGCGCGCCTCAACCGCAACGGAAGGCCGGAGGCCGGCTCGTGAGCGCTAAAAACCCGCATCTCCTCTGGATCAGCTCCCTCGGTTGGCTGAACAGGAACTGCGGCATCTCGTCCCCGCTGGAGTCGATATACCGGGACGTGAGGGAGTGGTGGGGCAGCTTCGAGTGGTTCGCCCACTCCCACTTCGAGCTGTGCCTGGAGCTGAAGGACCCGGACGCCGGGGGGTGGCGGCTGGATTATTTCATGAAGCGCCCGGGGAGCGGCGAGATGATCCCGATCAGGGACGTCTGGTCGGGAAGATACCGCCTCCCAGGAAAGGCCGACTGCGCGCGGCGGTTTGCCCTCTTGACCCTTGGACGGATTGCGACGGTCGCCTCCGGGGTCAGGATGAGCCTGGAGGAGCACGCGCCAACGGGCTGCCGCCTCTCACAGGGCGAGGCGGCGGAATTCTTGCTGTCCACCGCGCGCATCCTCGAGGACGACGGCGTTGGCGTCTGTTTCCCTGAGTGGTGGCGGAGGGCATCGTCGGAAAAGCTCTCGCTGCGCGGCAGGGTGACTGGAGGCGCCGTGCCTCCCGGTTTCTTCCGCAGCCTGATAGAAGAGGGCCGTCCGCCCAGGGGCGGTGCCATCGTAGGCCTCAAGTGGGAGATGGCCCTGGGCGGGTCGCTCCTTTCCGACGAGGACGCGGAGCTGGTCAGAAGCAAGCGGACGCCACTCATGTTCATTCAAGGACGGTGGGCCTTCGTGCGGCCTGAACACGTCGACAGGATCTGCTCGCGCATGGGGGCTCTCCCGGAGCGCATACATGCGGTAGACGCGCTGCGGCTCGCGGTGCGCGACGCTTCCATAGACGGTTTTCTGGACTCGCCGGAGCTGGAGGCTGCATACGATTCGCTGGCCAGGGGGCTTCCCGTCGAACTGCCCCACAGTCCCGTGAAGATAAGGGGCGCGCTCCGCCCCTATCAGTCTCGCGGCGTCTCGTGGATGTCCTTTCTGTCGGGCCTCGGGCTTGGCGCTTGCCTCGCGGACGATATGGGCCTGGGCAAGACCGTCCAGACCCTGGCCATGATACAGCATCACCGCGACTTGGGCGAACGCAGGCCGGTGCTGCTGATCTGCCCTACGTCCGTGCTAGAGAACTGGAGGCTGGAGGTGGCGCGCTTCCTGCCGGATCTGCCGATATATCTGCACCACGGCCGTAAAAGGCCCAAGGGCCTCGCCTTCGCCAGAGAGATAAACGGGTACGCGATAGTCCTCTCCAGCTACTCGATGCTTCAGCGCGACAGCTCGCTCTACGGCGCGATAGACTGGGCCGGCGTCGTGCTGGACGAGGCACAGAACATAAAGAACCCCGACACGAACCAGGCCCGGGCGGCGCGGGGGATAAAGGCGGCGTGGAGGGTCGCGCTGACCGGCACGCCGATTGAAAACCACGTCGGCGACCTCTGGTCTATCATGGAGTTTCTGATGCCAGGGATGCTCGGTAGCAAGAGGCGCTTCGACGAGGAGTACGTGAAGCCCATACAGGAGTCGATGGACTCCGGCCTGATGAACGACCTCAAGCGGTCCGTCGCGCCCTTCATAATGCGGAGGATGAAGACCGACAGGGACATCGCGCCAGATCTCCCGCGCAAGATCGAGACCAAGGTGTACTGCGGGCTGAAAAGGGAACAGGCGGCGCTGTACTCCGAGGTGACGGACGAGCTGGGACGCGAAATCGTGGGCGCCGGGGGCATCAGGCGCAGGGGGATCGTACTGGCCGGCCTCACAAAGATAAAGCAGATATGCGACCACCCGTCGCTCGCCCTGAACGATCAAGACCCATCGCCTGGGCGATCCGCAAAGATGGAGCGCATGATGGCGCTGGCCGACGAGATGTTCGAGACCGGCTGCAAGGCGCTCGTCTTCACCCAGTACGTGGAGATGGGCGACATACTGAAGCTCCAGTTGCAGGACCGCTACGGCAAGGAGGCGATGTTTCTGCACGGCGGAATCCCCAAGGATTCCAGGGACAGGATGGTCAGGCGTTTCCAGGAGGGGCAGGGGCCACAGTTTTTCATACTCTCGCTCCGGGCAGGGGGCGTGGGCCTCAACTTGACCGGCGCCAACCACGTGGTCATGTACGATAGATGGTGGAACCCTGCTGTCGAGCAGCAGGCGATAGACAGGGCGTACCGGATAGGGCAGTCGAAAAACGTCCAGGTGCATATATTCTGTTGCAGGGGGACGCTCGAAGAGCGCATAGACGAGATGATCGAGGCTAAGAAAAAAGTGGCGAACATGGTTATGGAGAGCAACGACAGCTGGATCACAGAGCTTTCGGACAGAGAGCTGCAGGAACTCCTGGCACTGTCCCCAGGCGCGCTGGAGGCATGACCGCCGTGGAGGGCAAGAAGCGCGGCCCCCTCGCGAGCTACGGGGGCATCAGGGCCAAGACCGAATTCGACGACACCCATTGGTGGACCCGCGAGTGGGTCGCGCACATCGAGAAGCTTTCTGGGAGGCAGAAGCTGATCCCCTCCGCCAAGAGCTGCGTCAGGGCGGGCAGCGTGTTAGACGTGAACATAAACGCCGGCGCCATCGACGCCAAGGTGCAGGGACGCAGGAAAGCGCCCTATCAGGTTCGCCTTTACTGCGACCTGCCCACGGATGAGCAGGCGGCCCGGCTTAAAGACCGCCTGGCCAGGAAGGCGGCGACCTCAGCGGCGCTTTTGTCCGGCGAAATGCCCCTGGACGTGAAGGAAGGCTTTGACCGTGAGGGCTTCGCCCTGCTCCCGGGCGGGTTTGCGCGGCAGCACCGGCTCTGCAGCTGCCCGGCTCAGACGAGCGTCTGCAAGCACATATTGGCCGTGCTTTTCGTTGTGGCAGACGTGATCGACCGCGACCCGCTGGCTCTCCTGAAACTCAGGGGGCTGGATCGGGACAGCCTGCTGTCGTGCCTCCTGGGACCCAGGAACGGCACCGCGGACCCCGAGCCACAGCAGCGCCCCTGCCCGGCCGCCATCCACACCGAAGAGGACGAAGGCGACGCGGCAGAGGGAGACGACGCGCCGCTCGACGCGTCATCGTTTTACGGCGCCTCTGGCCTCACGGGCGACCTGACGGAGCTTTGGGACAGCCTGCGGGAATGCGCAGGCGCACCACTCCCGGACCCGCGCGCGCCGATACAGAGTTTCCCGTTCTGGAAGGGCGACACGACGTTTTCAGACTCGATAGAGCCGTATTACGACAACGTCAGGAAGGCGCTTCGAGGGAAATCATAGGAAAATAAGGAGGCTGAAGGCATTGAGCGACAAAACGCGTGAGATGTGGGAATTGCCGGAATCTCAAGGTTTAGACGCCCTGTTCGTGACGAGCCAGGCGAACCAAAGGTATCTCGAAGGTTTTACCGGCGCGGACTGCTTCATGCTCGCCACCCGAGAGGGGAATTACCTCATAGCTGACTCGCGCTACACGGAGATGGCGGAAAGCGAGTGCCGCAGCGCCGCAGTCGTCCCCCACCGCGCGCCTAACCCCCCCGTGCAGCACGTGGTCTCTCGTCTCGCCCGTGACAATGGATTGCGCAGGATAGGCTTCGAGCGGGGCAAACTCATCTGGGGCCTGTACGACGACATAGCGAAAGCGTTAGAAGACGCGGGCGCGGAGCTTGTCCCCGTCTCGTCGCTCGTGGAGCGCGTGAGGGCTAAGAAGACGGCGGACGAGGCAGAGATGATAGAGGCGGCCTGCGCGATAGCGGACAGGGCGCTGGAGGACGTGCTGCCCGTCGTAAAGGCCGGCATCTCCGAGCTCGACCTTAAAATAGAGCTGGACTACAGGATGAGGACAGGTGGCGCGGAGGACACGGCCTTCGACACGATGGTGCTCTTCGGCGCGAGAGGGTCCCAGCCTCACGCGAACTCCCGCCGCGACGTGCCGCTCAAGGCTGGAGACTTCATACTGATAGACTTTGGCGCTCTCCGTGACGGCTACAGGTCTGACACGACCCGTACTTTCGTCTTTGGCAGGGCGAGCGACGAGCAAAGGCGCGCGTACATGACCGTGCTGGAGTCGCAGACAGCGAGCCTGGAGAAGGTAGCCCCTGGGTCGAACGGCAGGGATATCAACGACCTCGCGCTCGGGATAATAAGGGGGGCTGGCCTTCCCGCTTTCGAATACGGCATAGGACACGGCGTCGGCCTCGAAATTCACGAGGAGCCGTTCATGCGCCAGAACACGGACGTCATCCTGGAGGCCGGGATGGTCGTGACGATCGAGCCAGGATCCTACAAACCCGGCTGGGGCGGCATAAGGATAGAGGACACCGTTTTGGTCACGCCCGACGGGCACAGGGTTCTTTCGCGCTTTCCGAAAGAGCTGACGGAGCTGTAGCCGCCCGCGCCGCGTCAGCGAAAAAGGGCGAACGCAGACGAACGCGCGCCCGACGAACGCGCGCCGCTCATTATGCGCCATTTTGCTTTACACCTCGCGCTGTATCTGGTAGAGTTATCAAAAATTATAACGCATATTGTTCAGAGAGGGGGCGTCTCGCTTGAAAAAGCTGATCGGTGTGTTGGCAGCCGCTGCGGTGCTGTCCTGTGCGGTAAGCGGCCTGGCGTTTGGCGAGGTATCATTCCCTGCGGACGAACCGGCTGCAGAAGACGGGTACGAGACGGAGTACGCCTCACCCGACGAGTTTACGTTCTCACAGGATCCCGGGGACTGGACTGCCGTGATAGTAAAGCAAGACTACGAGAGCCGCGTCTTCGTGAGGCTGTATGGAAAAGCGAGGGAAGGCGCCACGCCAACCGGGGCGTTCGCCGGCGTGAGCGGCATAGACTCGCCGCGCGCGTGGATTGGCGACGCTAACGGCGGCGCGGAGGGCGAAGGCGGGTACGTGATCATCGAAGGCACCGCGCAGAGCGAGGAGGCAGCCAGGGACGCGCGCGTAAACTGGGTCGCCTACGACGACCAGGGGCAGACGCTGATACAGGTTTTTCACCCTGACCCAGTCACGGTGAGGGAGATGTCCGGCGGCGCGGAGGACCAGCCGAAGGGCAGTGGCTGCGACTCCGGGCTCGGCCTCGCTGCGTCCGTCGCCGTCGCGGCGCTGGCAGTCGTCCGTTACGCCGGGAAACGCGCTGCCCGCAACATCCCTATGCCAGCCGCCCCGTTCACATGGCGTCGTCGGGGAAGAAGAGACGCGTCCAGGCAGATTTTTTGACAGGCTTGCCTCTGTCAACGATGGGGGTTTCCGCGTAAACCGCGCGAGCGTTCTGTTTTTTGCTGTTCGCAGTGTTCTTTTGCGTCTCGCTGCCGCCTGGCCCCGCTTCGAGCGGGTCGCCCATCTCCGCGCCGCCGGCTTGCGGCTCGCCGTCGTCGTTTCCCGCGCGCTGGCTGATCGCCCTGCCGTCCTCCCCCCAATACTCGACCAGCGAAGCGATCTTCTTCGACTTGAACGCGAAAAACGACGTGACGTGAAAGGACGCCGCGTTGTTCCTCACCTTCGCTACCGAGACGACGAGCTTCCCGGCGCGGACGACCTTTTCGACCTCTGCGGCCCAATAGTCCTGATCAGCGCTTTTTGCGTCGCGGAAGCCATCCTGGTCGAAACTCTCCCCGGTGTTGGGCCAGTCCACGCGCGCGCCCTTGGAGAAGTAGCCGGCTAAGTTGTCCCACCTCCTGGCATCGATGTCGCGCCAGAACTTACGAACGATTTTTTTGAGTCTCATGGCTGTTTCTCCTTATGCCAAGGGACGCCGCGCGGGAAGCCAATTTATTGAGAGATGCCTGAGGCACCTGCCTAGCTACAAAATATGTCTTCTTAAACCATTGCGGCTCTCTCGTCCCTAAATTGCAAATTGTCGAGTCATCTTGTATCTATCGTCGCCTAGTGCGCCCCATTATATCACGTCCTGGCTAGGTGCAGCGTCGTATATGCCGCCCCGCGCGCTTTTATCGCTTTTGCCACTTGAATTTTGTCGCTGTTTGGGTTTAAATAAGATATCGCTCGTCTATCAAATCTATGGGGGGATGTCAGGTGGCAAATCGTTTTGTACTCAACGAGATGGCGTACTTTGGCGCGGGGGCTATTTCTGTTCTTCCTGGGGAACTCAAGAGCAGAGGCTTTAAGAAGGTTCTCTTGGTGACGGACAAGGACCTGATCAAGTTCAAGGTCGCCACAAAAGTCGAGGATGTGCTGAACGAGGCGGGCATCAAGTATGAAATTTTTGACGACATCAAGCAGAACCCGACGGTCGAGAACGTAAAGGCCGGCGTGAAGGCGTTCAGGAACGCGGCTGCTGAGTGCATCGTCGCCGTAGGCGGCGGTTCGTGCATGGACACCGGCAAGGCGATCAGCATCATCTCCAACAACAAGCAATACAGCGACGTACTCTCATTGGAGGGCGTCGCGCCGACAGAGAAAAGGGGCGCCCCTCTCATCGCCATCCCAACGACGGCAGGCACTGCGGCCGAGGTCACCATCAACTACGTCATCACGGACGTGGAGAACCGCCGCAAGTTCGTCTGCGTCGACCCGCACGACATCCCGATCCTGGCTATAGTGGACTCCGAGATGATGCAGTCCATGCCGAAGGGGCTCAAGGCGGCGACGGGGATGGACGCCCTCACCCACGCCATTGAGGGTTACCTGACAAAGGGCGCGTGGGAACTCTCCGACATGGTGGAGATAAAGTCCATCGAGCTGATCGCGGCCAACCTCAGGGCGTCCGTCCTTGAAAACGACGGCAAGGCCGCAGAGCAGATGGCGCTGGGCCAGTACATAGCGGGCATGGGATACTCTAACGTCGGCCTCGGCGCCGTACACGGCATGGGACATCCCCTGGGCGGATTCTACGATATTCCCCACGGGGTCGCCAACGCCCTCCTGCTGCCCTACGTGATGGCGTTCAACGCCCCGGCCTGCGGCGAGAAGTTCCGCGACGTAGGCCGCGCCATGCGTATCCCGGGGATCGACGAGATGACGCTGGAGGAGGCGCAGAAGGCGACGGTCGCGGCAGTCAGGCAGCTCTCGATCGACGTCGGCGTGCCTGAGAAGCTGCACGAGCTGGGCGTCAAGGAGGAGGATCTGCCGGCGCTGGCCGCGGCCGCCATAAAGGACGTATGCACGCCCGGCAACCCGAGGGACGTGACGGAAGAGGACCTGCTGGCGCTCTACAAAGAAGCGTTCTGAGGCCTGCCCCCTCTTACCGAACCTGCCTTCTCGGAATATGAGGAGCAGCCCGCTTCCGCGTATGTGCCGCGAGGGCCGGGCTGCTCCTTTTAAGTTAACGATCCGAACTGAATGAGGTGACAGAATGAGTGAAAAGGAAGCGTATGGCGTCGACGCGATAGGCTGGATGATACTGGACGAGCTTCAGAAGAACGGCCGCGTTTCGTTCAAGCATCTCGCCGAAAAGGTGAAGCTCTCACCTACTGCCGTGATCGAACGGGTCAAGCGGATGGAGGACGAGGGGATCATCACAGGGTACGGCGCCATCATAAACCCGCGCAAGGTTGGCTACAACCTCTCCGCGATAATCAGCCTGTCTGCCAACCCAGGCAGCGAACAGATAATAAACGAATCGCTCGCCGCGATCCCGGAGGTTCTGTCCTGCTGGTCCCTCACCGGCACAAACGACTTTATGCTGGAGATACAGGTACCATCGCTGGAATTTTTGGAGGAGCTGCTCAGTGAGCTGGCCCGTCACGGCAAGCTCACGACGAGCATCGTCCTGCCCAGCTCCGAAAAGCGCCGCGCAATCAACCGCCCTAGGATGAGCCTGACGGACTGACTTTGTTCCGATTCCAAGGAACCGCTGATTAAATGCTCTTTGAGTTTAATCAGCGGTTCCCTAAATCAAGTTATGGTTTAGAATCGGAATATTACAGGATCTTCGAGCCTCGGACGAACTTGGCGATGACGCCGCAGTCGCTCGAAAGGTAGATGGCGCGGGCCAGGCGTTCCTTCATGCCGAGAGGGGATGGCGACGGCGTTCCGCTCTCGTCGATTATGACCGCGTCGAACTCGAAGCCCTCTTCGAACGCCCCGGCCTTGCCGAAAAAAGACCCCCCTCCCACCGTGCCGAGGTAAAACGCCTCCTCTATGGAGAGCGGCCGGCAGCCTTGGTCGACCAGCCTCCAATAAAGCTTCGATGCCTGTATGGCGTCCGACATGGCGCGGAATATAGACGTGTGGCAGCCGCCGGCCACGTCGCTCCCGAGGCCGGCCTTTAGGCCGTTTTTCAGGAACTTCCGCGCCGGGGCGATGCCGGAGACGAGGTTCGTGTTCGACTGCGGGCAGTGTGCGACGTACACGCCGTTGCGCTTCATGAGGGCGATCTCGCGGTCGCCCGACTGTACGCAGTGGGCCATGACCGTGGGTACGCCGCCGCCGAAGAGGCCGAAGGACGCGTAGGCGTCGCCGTAGGTGGCGGAGCCCGGGCAGAGCTCACTCACCCAGTCGCACTCGCTCTGATTCTCGCTGAGGTGAGACTGGAGCGGCAGCCCATAGCGCGCCTGAATTTCCTTGAGCAGCCGCATCAGTTCGTCGGAGCAGGACGGGATAAAGCGCGGCGTGAGGATCGGCCTCGTGTTCCTGTAGCGCCGGTTCAGGCACTCCTCGGCCCAGCGCACGGTGTCCTCCGCAGATTTCGCGGCGCTCTCCTCGCGCAGAGGGTACGGCCCGTTGCGATCCATGTTGACCTTGCCCACGAACGTGACCAGCCCGGACGCCTCCAGTTTGTCCATGAGCAGCATCGTGGCTGGCGCGTGGACGGTTGCGAATACGCAGGCCCTGGTGTTCGGCCCCCGTCTCAGGGCATCCGCGAAAATCGTATATGCCCTGTCAGCGTAGCCCAGGTCGGAATACTTCGACTCCTCTGGGAACACGTGGGCGTCGAGCCATTCGAGGAGTTCCAAATCCATCCCGGCGCCGCGGAAGGCATACTGCGGCGCGTGGGTGTGCAGGTCAGCCAGCCCTGGGATCACGAGCTTGCCGCTGTAGTCCAGGAGAGGAAGGCCGGCGTACCTTTCCGGGAGGCGTTCCCAGGCACCGGCGCAAAGCCCGTCCAGACAGACGATATAACCACCGGGGAGCGTCTTCAATGACGCGGGGCCATCGCTGAAACAGATATCCCCTTTGAGCGCGAAGCCGTAAGACATATTTGAGCATTACCTCCAAGACGATTAGATACGGTTAAAAAGAGCTATGCCGCCGCGCCAGGCATTACGCCGGCCTTTTCTCAAGCACCGTCACAGATTTGGCCGGATGACGCCACCCTGGAGCAGACGCCTTATGAAGTTCGCGTCTGCCGCCGCGATGCTCGCGCTTATGGATGACGCGAGCTCGTCCGGCCTCGTGATCGCCGCCTCGTGACTGATATACATCGGCAGGGAGACCGGCGTGCCGTCGACGAACTCCGTGTCCGGCGTCCCGTAGGCGAACGAGTAGACAATGTGATCCCTCTCTCCCGCCCGCACCCGGTAGGCTGAGAAGGAGAGCAGCACCGACGATTCTTCCATAGACTCGACGACGGCGACGTGTCCAATGGAGCGCAGCTTGTCCTGCGCTATCACCCTGATGGCGGCCTCAAGGGCCAGGTCGTCGCACACGGCCAACACGTAGACGGAGACTGTGTCCCCGTCGTTTCCCTGAAAGAGCGGCGCTTTTTGCGTCTCCGGCGACACGTCAGGGCTGGCCAGTTCGGAAGAGACCTCCTGGAAACCCCAGACGTCCGGCGAGCCTACAGCCTGCGCCGCGACGCGCCCGTCGAGGCAGAACGCGAGCAAGGCTAGGAAAAGAACCGGCAAGAAGACGAGCGGCAGCGGAGGTACGCTCTTTATCGGCTTTTTCAACTCTGGCCTCCCTGCCTACGGGCGTTCACGGCCCTACGTCCAGGGCGTAGCGCTCGATTGCCCACGCCACCCCGTTCTCGTCATTAGTGGGGGCTATGCAGTCGGCTACCGATTTGATCTTGTCAGCGCCGTTTTCCATCGCCACTCCGACTCCGGCTGATTTTATCATCTCGATGTCGTTCTCGCCGTCCCCGATAGCCATCACGTCGTTCATCGCGACGCCCAAATCATCCGCTAGACGCCGCAGGGCATTGGCCTTGTTCACCTCAGGGTTCAGCATCTCCACGAAGGTGCCAAGCGAACGGGTCACGTAGATGGCGTCACCGAAGCGTTCCTTGAGATCGCCTTCCAACGCGATAGCGCCTTCCTCTGTCTCCGCCATGGCGAGCAGCTTCGTCGGGCTTGCTGGAGGGTTGAAAATATCGTCTCCGACTACGCTGCCGGACACGCCGAAATATTTCACGTAGTCCCGGAAGACCGCAGCGTCAGCATCCCGCACGTACAGGTCGTCGCCCACGTAAGACTGGACGTGGACGCGCCTCTCCAGGCACATCGCGAGGAGTTCTTTCGCCAGGCCCATGTCGAGCGTCAGGCTCCATGCCGGGTGTCCGTCCGGCTGCGCGAGCATCGCGCCGTTGTAGCAGACCAGCGGGATATTTATCCCGATCTGTTCGGCGAATTGCCTGGCCGAGCGTAACATCCGCCCAGTGCAGATCGTCGCGGCCACACCCCTTGCCATCGCTTCCCGCAGGGCTCTCAGGTTGCGCTCCGGGATCCTGCCCGTGCTGTCGAGCAACGTGCCATCCAGGTCCGTCGCTATCAGTTTTACTTGAGGCATCTGTCAGCCTTCCCCCTTGTCCTTGCATGTCGACGGATATTATTGCGCTTAAATGGGAAAAAGGAAACGGTAATATCGCGCGTGAAATCGACGAGGCCCTACAAGGGATTGTCGCAGGGGCGCGCATTGCGCGTCCGCACCGCCGGCAACTCCGCGTTCGGGGGCTGAAAAAGGGCTCCGCTCGCGCGGAGCCCTTTGCTGTTTCGTTGGTCGGGCTACTTCAGCCTGTCCGTGGCCGGCGAGTAGTGGGTGTGCAGGAGGTGGTGCGCCCGCTCGCCCAAGGGCTCGCCCATCCACGTGCTGTACAGCTCCTTTATGGCCGGGTTTTCGTGGGACTTGCGGTACTTCATGCCAGCGTCCGCGCTGTAGATGGCGTCCATGCGCGCCTGGCGTATCGTGTCGTCTATGGGGTACGGCTGGCCGCCGCCGCCCAGGCACCCGCCGGGGCAGGCCATGATCTCGATGAAGTGGTAGTCGGCCTCGCCAGCCTTGACCTTTTCCACGAGCTTCCGGGCGTTCTTGAGCGTATGGGCCACCGCTACCTTGAGTATTACGCCGTCGCCCATGTCTACCTGGCACTCCTTGATGCCATCTAGGCCACGCACATCCATGAAATCGAGCTTTTCGAGCGT
>JAIRNC010000010.1 GCA_031258255.1 Synergistaceae bacterium | reverse complement strand
AACGACGCCGGCGTCATCGAGCGGAACATCCGGTCCCTTTACGGTGAGATCAAGCGGCGCGAGCTCGTCTTCGAGGCGGCCGGGATCAACAACATACACAAGTATCAGGAAGCCCGCCGAAGCGGGCGCGATGTGCCGCCGCTGCCATATCTCATAGTCGTGATAGACGAGTTTGCCGAGATGAAGTCTCAGTTCCCCGATCAGATGAGCGAGTTTGTCTCCATCGCCCGCACGGGGCGCAGCCTGGGCGTGTATATGGTCCTGTCCATGCAGTCGCCCGGCGGGGTCGTCACCGGACAGGTGGAAGCCAACAGCCGTTTCCGCATCTGTCTGCGGACGGCCAACTCTGGCGAGAGCAAGGAGATAATCGGCACTACGGACGCGTATCGGATTCGCCATCCGGGGCGGGCCTACGTCAAGGTCGGCGCGGAGGTATACGAGCAGGTGCAGACGTTCTACAGTAAAGCGCAGTACCGCCCAGACACCGTCGCGAAAGGCCCCCCGACCAAGATCAACATCGTCGAGACGAACGGGGAGCGAGTGCGGCCGGAGGTGTACGAAAAGACGCTCCGCCTCTCGGGCGGCGACGCGGAGGAGGAGGGGAGGGCAGTCGCGCGGTACATCAACGGCACAGCGGCTGGAAACGGAATCCCGCCCACGCGGCAGGTCTGGACGGAACTCCTCCCGGAACGGCTGTCTCTCTCCGCGCTCATCGAGGGAAAAGAAGCGTTCCGAGACTGTGTCTGGGAGGCGAGGGGCGAAGGGTTGGCCGTCACGGCGGGCCTCGTGGACGATCCCGACGGGCAACGGCAATACCCCTTTGTCCTCGACTTCATGAGAGACGGGCACCAGATACTCTACGGTGCCCCCTCTGCCGGCAAGACCACGTTTTTGCAGACCGTCATAGCGTCTGCCGCCATGACATACACGCCGGAGCAGCTGCAATTCCTCATCCTCGATTTCGGCACGTGGGGGCTCAAGATCTTCGAGCGCCTCCCGCACTCTCTTCTGGCCGTGGACGCGAACGACGCGGACAACGTAAAGAGGGCCGAAAATTATATGCTCGCTGAAATCGAACGCCGCAAGCGTCTTTTCTCAGGGGAGGGGGTCGGGACGCTCGAAGCCTATAGGGAGGTGACCGGCGAGTCCATCCCCGCCGTCATCATAGTGATAGACAACATGGCGTCCCTTTACAGCATGTATCAGGACATGCTCGACTCGCTGATTGCCATCGCGCGCGAGGGCGGCGGCATGGGAGTCTATCTCCTCGTCACCGCCGGCAACCCGGGAAGCTTCATGTTCCGCATAGCGCAGTACGTCAAGGCGGCGTATGCCCTCCAGCTCACCGACAAAAGCGACTATCGCGCGCTGGTGGGGGGCAATGGCAGGATGGAACCCGCGCGCTTCCCGGGACGGGGATTTACGAAGGGGCCGCTCGAATTTCAGACGGCGCTGTGCGTGGACGGCCCGACGGAGGGAGTGAGGGTGAAGCAGCTTCGCGCCATGTGCGACGCGATGAGCGACGCGTGGAAGGGGCCAAGGCCGAGCCTGACCCGCCTGTCGTCTGACGCGCTGGACGCGGATACGCTCTCTTTCAGCGCTGACAGCGTCCAGATCGGGCTGGACAAGAAGACCGCCGCGCCGTACGAGTTCGTGTTCGCCGATATGAACGGATGCGTGATCACAGGCCCGCCATCATCCGGCAAGACGAATTTCATCGGGCTTTTAGTCCGCGCGCTCGCCTGTTGCGGCAATACGATCCTTTGCGTGTACGAAAAGGGGACAGCCCTGGAGAGCCTGTGCGGCAACGCTGCGGCAAGCGTCAGGGTCGCGCGGGACGGCGGGGCCTTCGACGCGATGACGGAGTGGCTCGCGGATGAGTTCGACCGACGCTCGGACGGTGCCAGCGCCGTGCCTCGCATCGTGATCTGCGTCGATGACTTTATTCAGTTTTACGCGGAAATTTCGGAGGAGAGCGCCGAGAAACTGGCGCGCATAGCGAGCTACGGAGAGGAATACGGCTTTTACGTCTATATCACGGGGGATACGGACGGGATCTCGTATTTCCACAATAACTTCGTAAAAGCGTTCGAAAACTGCCTGGCTTATGGCAACGCTGTCGCCCTTGGCGGACGCCTCAAGGGATTCGCCGTGTTCGACAAGCTCTATCAGACGAACGAAGATCCGACGGCCGGTGACCACGAGGGGTTCGTGATCCACGGCGGCAGCGCGGTGTCAGTCAGAGCCGCAAAAATAAAGGCGGCGGTCACTGTCGATGCATGACGCCTACATCGTGACCGTCACGGACGAAACCGGCGCGTTCGAAACGGATCTTGAGATTCCTTCGCGGATTCCTTTGGGCAACTGGAAGGATAAGGTCATGGCCATCCTGAAAGTGCTCGACGGCAATCTTTTTCAGGGATGGGGCGGCTGCGCGATGGCTTTTGAGGGGCGTCCGCTCCGCGATGACGAAACTTTGGCGCAAGCCGGCGTTTTCGAAGGCAGCCGGCTGGTCGTCACGAGGGGGTGAACGCTGGGTCACGGCATCGAGGCGCGCTTCTTTCATTCGAGGGCTCATCCAAGGGACGGGCCAATACCGTTAGCGACAAGAGAGGAGATCGATTGGCATGGCACTTATCAAAGTAACCCCGGAGACCCTTCACGAGCAGGCAAAGCAACTGATCAGCTACGATCAGGAACACAACGACGCTTACGCGAAAATGCAGAAGCTCGTGGAGAACATCACGACCGTGTGGGAGGGCGAGGCCCAGACCGCGTTTAGGAGTTCTTTCGATGCGAAAAGATCGGAATTCCAGAAGTTCTCGACCGATATCCAGGCCTTTGCCAAACTGATGGACAACGCCGCGGACAAGATGGCCCAGACGGAAGCAGAACTCAAGTCGTCGATGACCGTGTAGTTTGCTGTGGGCGCGGGGAGCGGTTCGCAAAGCAGCCGCTCCCCGTGGACGCGCTAAGGCAGAGGGGGGCGCTCTGTGGCGGAAGACGGTTTGCGCATCTCGGACAGGGAGTTATTTTACAGCGCGATGATGATGAGGCTCGATCGGTTGGTGAACGTCGAGTACTCTTTCCCCGCCGATCAGAAAAGGATGGCGGCTGAGATGGAGGATGTAAAGCGCGGCCTGAACAGGAAGAAGCTGCTGAGGGAGAACTCGAAGGGCGAGCTCGCGATGGATCTGGCGCTCACAACATGCGTCGCTTACTGCGCCCGCCCGGAAACGTGTTCCATATACGAGGCGGACGGCGTTTACGCGACGGTCTACGGCGCGGCCGGTGCCTTCATGGTGCTGGAACGGACTGGCGCGGGAGAGAACATTGCCGCGTGGTTCGGAAGCGAGGCGGACGTGAACGAATACCTCCTGCGGACGGGCGGCAGGAAAGGGGCATCGTAGATGGCGGAACTCAGGGACGCCGACGGCACAATCGTCATCAACGAAATCGAAGCGCAAGCGGACATCAAGAACGTCAGCGACGCCAGGGCAAAACTCCTGGAAGCGATGAGATTGCTGAACCCAGCCAAACTCGATGAAAGCCGGATGTCTGGCAAGGCGAAAGACGCGCTGGCGGATCAGCTTCAGCGGATATACAAGAACATGGAGAATTTGGGTTTGAATTGCGAGAAAACGAGTACCTTCATCGAACAGACCGTAGCCAAGTACAGGCAGATCGACAGCGATCTGGCGAAGACTCTCAACGGGGGATGAGCTATGGCGGACACGACGACGACAATCAACGTGCCTGGCGTTACTGAGCGTCTCGCGGGCGCGATCAAGGAGATCGAGAACCAGGAAAAAATCCTTTACGACATAACGAGCGTCGTGCGTTTCATGGACGACGCGTGGGATTCGGAGGCTCAGGACGCGCACGAGGCAAAATACATGGCGACGAGGGACGAAATTATCAAGTTCAACCAATCCATGAAGGATTATCTCCGCTTTATGAGCCAATACGCGGAGGACTGCGGGGCAGCTGACGACTCGCTGGCGGCGGCGCTGGGCGCCATCGGCGGCAAGGCTCGCTACGTTTTGTGACGGAGAGACCCAAATGGCGGAAATAATCAAGCAAGAAGCGCACGGATTACCGATAGGCCCGCCCGTTCATACAGGTATCCCACGGATAGGCGGCACTGCCGCTCTCCTTCGCTTCGACAGCGCTTATATTCGTGAGGAGGCTAAGGTGTCTGGGGACGCGTGCGCCTTGATCGAGGAAGCGCTCGACTTGCTCCGCAAGGCGAGCAATCACGACAGATGGCGCTGCAAGGAACGCTTCCGGATAGACGACGACCTTTACAGGATAGAGCAGCTGTTGGAGAAAACGACCGACGAGTTGAGCGATATCGCGTCGGCATTGAAAAACGGCGCGGAGCGCTTCGCTGAGCTGGAGGAGCGTGCCGCGAGCCAAGAGAGCGAGATCAACGCGGAATTGCGGAAGACGTGGGGTTTCGAGGCTGACGTGTGGGATCCCGGGCAAGGTCGCGGGATACCAAAGCCACCCATACCGACGCCGGTGCCTGATCCTGTCGATCCAATACCCGATCCAGAGCCAGATCCGCTTCCTCCGGACGAGTCAGATTCGGATACAGATCCACCTGACGATACTGAATCAGGCGGCGGCGATGACGACAAAGGGAGAGGGAGGGGCCGTCGCTGGCATAGGGTCGGGCGCAGACCGGGCAGGGGCCCGATTCCCATACGGATACAGCCGTTGCCGGTGTGGCCGCCCCAGGCGAAACCGATTATCATTTACGTTCCATCCGATGTAATCGCACAGTCGGGCGGCGCGATGTCTTACAGCGGCGCGTCGACGTCCGTTTCGGATATTACAGGCGGCGTGTCAACGGCTGCTTCGAATGTTACAGGCGGTATGTCGGGCGGTTATGCGCCGGCGGCTTCCGCCGCGTCGCCCGTGACGTTCAGCTATCCCGGCAGCCCGGGCGGATCGTACGGGGCTTCGTCCTTCGGCAGCACTGGTTTTTTCTCGAGTGGCGCCACTGGGAACAGTTCCGCGGGTAACGGGAACAGCTCCATGAATGAATTGCTCAGTATGTTGCTGGCGTGGCTGACGCAGATGCTGTCGGGCCAGAACCAGGGCTGACGCTGAATGGGAGAGAGGGCTAATGCCGCAGATCAAAGCTATTACGGATGAGATGCTGGAGCGGGCCGGCAAAATACGCGGGTCCGGCGAGGAACTGGGCGCGAGCCATGACGGGGTCCTCAGCGTCATGCAGAACATGGGGGCCGATTTCAGCGGCAAATTGCCGACGGCCATGTTGGAACTGATGCTTTCCCAAAAGGACAAATACGCGGCTGTAGGCGAGGCCATCAAGGACTACGGCGATTTCGTCGAACACGCCGCCAACACGTACGAGTGGACAGACAAGGAGATCGCGCGCTGGGCGGAGAAGCTGGGGAAGGACGGCGCAAGGCTGATCGAAGTGATCAGACCTGAACCGCCTGATGATAAGCCGAAAGACTTTAGTGCCGGATTTGAACCGTGGATCTAAGCTGATTCGGGACTGCCTATGCCTAGCTTGGTGCCTAAAAGACCTTGCGGCCATATTTTGTGAATCGAGGCGAGTACCAGATGGACAGAGACGACGAAAAAATCCTGCGCGTCACGAACAAGGAACTGTTCTACAGCGCCATGTTGCTCGGCTTCGGCAGGCTGGTGGGCGTGGAATATTTTTTCCCGACAGAAGAAAAGGCGTTGTCCGCCGAATTGGAGGAAGCCAAGCGAACGCTTCACAAAAAACGCCTCCTGAAGGAGAACTCGAAGGGGGAAATATCGCTAGACCCCGATTTGACGAAGTGCATCGGCCTCTGTTCCAATCCGGAAAGATGCACCGTAGTGGACAGCGGCGGCATTTACGCCATAATTTACGAAATAAACGGAGAAAACATGATCCTCGAAAGGACAGGAGAAGAGGAGAATGCCGTGCGGTTCTTTGAGGACAGGGATTCGGCGACCGGGTACGCCAGGAACATGCTTGAAAATGCGGCAAAGGAGGGGGCAAAAAATGTCCATTCTTGATGACGTCAGAGATGAAATAGGCAGGATAACTATCAGCAAAAATGAGTTGGAAAACGACATAAAAACGATTCACAGCGCGTACGAACAGATCGAAGACGTGCGCGCACAAGTCAAACCGGAGTTCCTTGACGACTATCAGGGCAAATTTGAGGGAGAAGCAAGGAACACGTTGTTCCTGCGTCTCCAAAAAATTCACGATTCGTTGAAACAGCAATCGGAAATTTGCGAAAAAACCGAAAAAAATATGCGGAAGACGCTTGAGAAGTTCAAAAGTACGGAAATCGAGCTGATCGCTAAGATGCACCAGCTGATAGCCGAACTGTCGGGAGGAAGTTAAAATGGGGTTTGCTCACATCAGGAAAAGTATTGTCCGGGAAAACGTCAATAACATGAGGTCGAGAATACGCGAGCAATCAGACTTCCTATCGAACATGGACAAAGAAATCAATTTCCTTTCGGAGGTGTGGGACTCGCCGGCACAGAAGGAATACGCGAGAAGTTTTCAGGCGACGAAAGAAGATGTAATGAAATTCCTCGACGCTATGGGGAGATATGCCGACATAATCGAAAGTTCCGTCGATAGTTTAGAGACAATTGACGACAGATTGGCTAAAAGCTTGGATACTCGGTAAGCCAAAAAATAAAATATTTTGGGAGGGTATGCCATGGATACATATAGAGTTCTCGCGGATGGCATGATGAAAAAATCCGCAAACGTCGGCAATACGGCAGAATCGATGCTGTCAAGCCAACAGGCGATTACGAAGCTGGTGAATAGCCTGACAAAGGATGATTTCAACGGACAACTGCCGGAGATGATGAAACAAAAAGTAGTCGGATTGGAAGAAAAGTACAATCGGATGCACGAAACCCTCACAAACTATTCAAAGGCGATCACCGCGGCGGCAAATACGTATGTCGCTACGGATCAGGCGATAGCGCGGTGGGCTGACGAACTTGGCGTGGATGAAACCGCAATCAGGGGAGGCGGGACTGTTGCCGTGACGCCAGGGAGCGGAGAAGGAGTGTTAGACTCGGCGCGTAATTACATTGAAAAATACAACCCAAGGCCTGGAGAGGAATGCAAAGGTTTCGTGCGTCATGTTTTTAATGAAAAGTACGGTGCGCAAGTTCCAAGCACGGTAAATGGAAATCTCGAATGGGCGGATGACGGCGGCAATGACTTTAACGAAGTGTCTAGGCTGAGGATCGCCGGATCCCCCTCCACAGAGCAGCTAAAAGATTTTTTACAAAATATGGCCCCCGGCGATGCTGTCCAAATAAACTGGAAGTATGGGCCACACACGATGATTATCGATTCCATCCAGCGGGATAGCGCCGGAAACATTACAGGCGTATCGGTGATAGATGCAAATTATGGTCTAAACAATGTGGTTCACGAAAGAAGTTATACCCTCGAAAAGTTCGCGGGGGAATTTGGCGGATCCAACCAGGGAATGACGGCATATCGCTACGCCGGTGCTTGAAATGGTCAATGATTTTCATAGCGGATGGAGGTTTGACATATGACTGATGTTATCAAACTCGAAGCGGAGTGCCTGACTGAACTCGCGAAAAAACTGCAAGCGGCGAGAAGCGCTTTGCAAACGGCTCTGCCCAAGTTGAAAACCGCTAGGATGAGCAGCGGATGGTTTACTTCCTCGCGTGAAATTATCAACAATGACATTGACACAATAATGAGAGAAGTAACCAATCAGGATGGCGAGTTAAATATATTGGCCGGCGTTCTGCTGAAAGGAGCGACGACCTATACCCAATGGGAAAACAATTTAAGAAGCAACGAGAGCCAATTATCGTCCGCGTTGTCCAAAGTATGGGCTTTTGAAGCCGAAAATTTTGAGAGCGGCGCAAACGCGGACAAAAAAGCGCAGATTGCGACTACAGATGTTCCGCAAAATCCAAACGGGACGCCGTCCGGAAATTCAAGCGCCGGTTCGCAGACGCTGGCAGGCCGAGATTTGAGCTCCGGGTACTACACGCAGAACATGTCTGGTGTTCCAAGGACGCTCATTAATGAGATCGACGGCCAGGAACACATGAACTGCGTCTATTACGCGCGGGCAAGGGCAATGGAAGCGAATCAACTGGGCAGCTACGCCCCGAAAGGTTCCGGCAATGAGATCCGCGCAAACAGTATCGCGAGTTTCGCGGGGCACGACGTGTTCATAGAAAACGTATCGTACGGCTCTGATGGCAATCCGGCGAGCGTTACTATTTCTGAAGGCAATTGGGCTGACGGCAAGGGGGATGGAGCGGAAAAAACTCTGACTTGGCAGGAATTTTTAAAACGCGGAAACGTAAACAAATACACATATTTTTGATTTAGGTCAGAAAAAAGAGAAAGGGTCATAACCATGCCTTTAATCCGTTGTCCCAACGGACACTATTACGATGACGCCCGGCACTCGTCATGCCCGTGGTGTCAGCAGAGCGCGGCAAAAGAGGGCCAGCGGCAGATAGCGCCGGTTCCAGACGCGCCAGACGGTCCGCCGCCATCTCCGGCCCCGGCACCTGTACGCGGAGCGGACGAGATGACATACGGGTTTACGAAGACGGAGGCGGTCTTTACGGGCCGGGTGAAATCAATTTATGACATGATCGTGCCGCCGGACGGACAGGAAAGCGCGGGCGAGGCCGAGGAAGAGCCCGTCTCGCCTGCGGCGGTGAAGGCCCTCTCCATGACGGGCGGCGTCTTTTTCCTTGTGCTCGCCGTGCTGCCTTGGCTTGGCGCGACGGACTATCATTCGTACATATACTGCGCGCTGTATGCGATTTGCGCTGGGCTGTGCGCCGCGTCGTTCCGCTATCGGTACGCGAATGCGTCCGCTGTTGCTGCGGTCCTTGTGTATATGTCGCTCAGCTTCCTCGCGGACTTCACGAATTTCGACTATTACCTCTTCATCATGGCGCTCTCGACACTGCCGCTGCTTGGCGACGGGCGGGGCTATCGCGTCGCCGTTGCAGCCCTCGTCCTGATCTGCGCGTTTATCTGCTCTTTTTTGGTCGTCCGCGCCATGTACGAGATCAGACTCGGCGGGAAGCACGCCTTCGTGGCTGGGGCGCTGGCCGTCCCGCTGCTCATGCTCTGGGCGTCGCCGTCGGGGCTGCTCTTGTCCCAAAGGGAGGGGAACCGAGCCGCTGAACTCTGCGGAGTCGCCATCCCGTTCGCCATGCAGTTTTTCCCCGCCGTCGCGTTTATCGTTGCCGCGATCGCCTCGCTCGCCCGCCATGTCCCGATGGACGCCGCCGGCGCTCTCTTTCACATCGCGAATGCCGTTTATATTGGCGTGTCGCAGGGGCGTTTCCCGTGGTGGGGCAAGTTTCGTTTCCTGGCGCAGATAATACAGGCCGTGGCTTTTTCGTCGTTATTCGCCCTCGCGCTCGCTAAATTGCAGCCACGCGCTTTCCGCGCCTTTCGGATGGAAAACGCCGCCAAATTAACCCTCCTCGTCATGGGCTTTATCTTACTGATCATGGCCTCGGTCGTCATGATATCCATGATGTTCGACAGCCTCATCGCCATAGCGTGAGGCCGGCCGGGATGGCAATCGCGCGCTGCCCGGGGTGCATGACGGAGATACCGCAGGCCGCAGGCCGCCCGTGCCCGCATTGCGGATGGAGCGGAGCGGTCAAGCAGGATTCGGCTCACCATCTCCATCCTGGCGCGCTGTTGCGGAACGGGCGTTATTATATCGGGCGCGCGCTGGGGCAGGGCGGTTTTGGTATAACGTATCTGGGATGGGATAATGTTTTGTCCGCGCGGGTCGCCGTCAAGGAATACTTCCCCCTCTCTCTCGTGACGCGCAGCGCGGGCTGTCAGAGCGTGAGCTTTGCCGGAGAGGGGGCGAGGGCCGATTTCGAGTACGGGCTGGTCCGGTTCATGGATGAGGCCCGAGTCTTGGCCTCGTTCTCCGATTCACCCAGCATTGTGTCCGTCATGGACGTTTTCCAGGAGAACTCGCTCGCCTACATGGTGATGGAATATCTGGAGGGGCAGGATCTCAAGCGTCTCCTGTCCGAGAGCGGAGGGCGCATGTCGCCCGAATCGGCGCTGGGCATAGCCCTCTGGGTCATCAGCGCGCTGCGGGACGTCCACGCCCAGGGGCTTATGCACCGCGACGTAAGCCCTGACAACATCTTCGTTACGAGTGACGGCAAAGTCAAGCTCATCGATTTTGGCGCGGCGCGTTTCGCGTTCGGCACCCAGAATAAAAGCCTCTCGGTAGTCCTAAAGCCGAGTTACGCTCCCGTCGAGCAGTATCAAACCAGGGGGAACCAAGGGCCGTGGACTGACATCTACGCGCTGGGCGCGACGCTGTATCGGTGCGTGACAGGGCAGCTCCCGCCGGAATCGCTCAGTAGGCTGGAGGACGACAGGCTGAAACCGCCGCGAGAGATGGGGATCGCGATCCCGCCAGCCATGGAGGCCGCCATACTTAACGCGCTCGCCGTGAAGGTTAAGGATCGTTTCCAGTCCGTGGAGGAATTTCATGCCGCGCTCCAGGGCGCAATGCCCCAGCCCACAGCGGCCCCGGATATGACGCAGCTGCTCGCGACCAGGCGCGTCCAGGCCCCGGCTGATCGGACGGTGGCTCTGGGCGCGAGCGTAGGCGAAAAAGAGGAAGAAGAAAAGGAAGAAGGCGCGATTCCTCCCGTGCCGGATCAGGCAGAGCCGTGCCGCACCGAACCGTCCTATACCACGGACGGTCCGCGAGAGGCGCGCGAGGGATGGGAGGACGGCGAACGGCCTTTCAGGGCCAAAAAGCGGATAGCATCGATATTGACCGTCATAGCGATAGCAGCCTTAGCCGGGGCGTCCTGGGTATACTTGACGATGCCGGAGAAGTCGCAGACGCCGGTAACAGGCCAATCCATTTCTGGGCCGAAGGAGGACTCCGACGCGTTGTATCAGTCAGGGCGGGAGCTTTTGGACAATGGCGACCTCTCTCAAGCCGAATCGCTCCTGGAGCGGGCCGCCAATTTAGGACACGTGAAGGCGATGTCCGCGCTGGGCTTTTTGAAGCAGCGGCAGGGAGACCAGGAGGAATCGCACGAGTGGTACAAGAAGGCCGCCGCAGCCGGTGACAGCGATGCCGTGATGCCGCTCGCGCAGTTTTACTATTTCGGCCAGACAGTCCCCAAGGACTACAAGGCAGCCGTCCGCTTGCTGCGCCCTCTGGCGGACGCCGGGAACGTGAACGCGAAAATCATGCTATCCAATATATTCGAGGAGGGCGGGCACGGAATTGCCCGGAACCCTGAGGAAGCCGAGAGGTACAGAGAATAGCCGCCTTGGGGTCAGTGGCTGATGCCGGTTTGCTGGAGTTAAAAGATTTCAGCAACACCCGATTGAAATCGGAATTGGTATGAGCATAGACGGGGAGTAATGATCATGGCGATGAGCCGCTGTTCAAAAGGATATTTTTACAAAAGCCAGGAACGCACCGCGTCTGGTGGCGCCGGCAATGGGTAAGCTCGAGATCACGCCAGACAGCGCGCAGCATATAGGCGAGCGCGGGGAACAGCAGGATGCTTACGGCTGTTTCGACTATGCCGCGAATGCCGTTACCCATGCCGGATACCTGGCAGTCGTCGCGGATGGCATGGGCGGCATGGTGCTGGGCAAGGAGGCCGCAGTCGTCGCGGTCAGCGCTTTCATCGACGCGTATGGGAAAAAGGCGGGTAAAGCTATCCCCGACGCCCTGCGCCAAGCCGCGTTCGAGGCTAACGCCGCCGTGCTGGGAATGGCGGGCGAGCGCGGAGTCCGCGGCGAGACTGGCACGACGCTGATTGCGGCGGTGATTCGCGATGACGAACTATACTGGATATCCGTAGGGGATAGCAGGATTTATCTGCTCGACAGGCAATCGATCGCGCAATTGAACGAGGAGCACAACCTGAAGAGCCGGCTGGAGCGGCTGGCGGCCCGTGGGCTCGTGGACGCGGAGGAGGCGTTGACCCACCCGCAGAGGGAGGCGCTTCTGAGCTACATCGGAATCGAGGATCTGACCGAGATGGACATTCCCCGAACGCCTGTGAAACTTGCGCGCGGTTGCTGTGTGTTGCTCTGCTCCGACGGGCTCTACAGGGCGTTGCCAGACGAAGAGATACTGAGTGCCGCGTGGCGGTCCGCTCCACGGGAGATGGCGCGTGAGCTTGTGGCGGCCGCGATAGGCAAAGGCAAGCGGCACCAGGACAACGTCACGGCCATCACGCTCACGCTGGACGGCGGCTGCGATCAAGCGGCGGACATCCCAGGCGAGGCGCGCATCGGCGGATATCGCGGCATCACCCTGCGGCTCAGCGCGCCGAAATAGCGGCATGTTTTAGGAGGAATACAATACGTTTACGAGGCTGTCCAGGCCAAGCAGCATGGCCGCGTAAGACAGCTCTTTGCCGGAAACGTTCAGGGTGTTTTCCTCCATCGGAAGGATCCCCTCGTTTCACTCTCGGGGCTTGAATGTGGCGGAACGCTTCCCGTCTTCAAAATCTACACTGAGAGACACAGTGCCGTTCTTTTTTAACTCTAAAGTATAATTGTACCATTCATTTGCTGTTCTACCACTATTATAGATTACCCTTCTTAGCTCCTTCCAGCTTATTTTCTTTGGTAATTTGCCCTGGAATTCCGATAATTTAACAACGTGTGTGGCATTCCAATGATAAACGCGGTTGGTCTTTATTTCGCCTTTATAAACCACGCTAAATTCAATGGCCCCCGACGGCCTAATTAGCATGCTGCCCTCTTTCAGGGGGAAATTATATCTGTTGCTCTTATCACGATAACTTCCCTCGGTCGCCGTCCATTTCCCTAAGAAAGGGTTTTGCGAGGGTGTGGTTCCCGTCGTCGTGGTCTTTGTATTTGACGGCGGCGGCGTCGGGGCTGGCGCGGGAGGTGCCTGGGCGACCACGGCCGGCTGCGGCACGACCGGCGGCGATACGGCCTGCACCGCCGCGCCCGCCTGGCCGCGGTTGGAGGGGAGGCTGAAGGCCACGTCCCTTGCCTGGGCCTGCGATATCGGCTCTGCCAGGTCGCCTACCCGGATGCGGTCAGGGTATCCCCCGGACGGTGCGCAGACGCTGAGCCTCTCTTGAACCTGGCTGACCTTCACTACCGCCACATGAAACCTCTCCCGGCCCAGGACAGTGCCGTCGCGGCCGGTAATCACCTTGCCCTCGGCATAGACGAGGTAGAGGTTCCCGACCTTAGACCCCATGGTCGAGCCTACGTCGATGTAGACGTTGTTGCCATCAGCCTCGACGACGCTGGGTATCTCTCGCCCAAGGCTGGCACGGATGGCGTGGCAGAGGCGGCTCGCCGCGTCCGATATGGCCCTCCGCTCTACCCGGCTCAGGCCGCCTCCAGACGCGCCGCTCTCAGAACCGGCGGACTCCGATGCGGAAGCGGTCTCGGAGAGGGCCAAGGAGACCTTCGATGTCTCGGTTTCGATCACGCGTATGCCGAGGGTCGCGGTCGCGCGCCGTTCCCCGCCAGAGGTATCGCTGTAGAGTTCATCCACCGTGCCGAGCAGGATATACCGGACGCCGATCTGTTTTCCCGCCTTTACGGCGGTTTCCTCGTCGAACAGCCCGGACGCGTTCCGTTTGATCTCCTCGCCTATCCTGGCAAACTGCTGTCGTTCGTAAATCTCTATGGTCGTGGATCCGGCAAGCTCCCGCGTGAAGATGTTCTCTATCGCGTCCGCGTTCACGGCGGACACCATCGACGACGCGCCCCCGAACCCGATGATGCCGATCCGAATCTTTTCAGCGGGACTCGCAACGCCAGTCTCCAGCCCTAGCAGACACAAGGCTGCCAGCAAAATGAGCATCCTGTGTAATTTCATCGGGCGACTACCCCCTTCATAACTAATTTACGCTCTTTCGGGAAAATCAGGCTTAAAATCAGCAGGGCTAAGGCAAAGACAAGAAACCGGCATGGCGGCCTAAAAAAGAGGCACTTACCCGCCCCTGCCCGCCGGAGATTTTTCCTCTTGCCCGTTAGCGCAACGTCACTAGAAAACACCCCGCACCGCCTCCGATTTTTTCTCTCTCTGCCCCGGTAATTATAACCGAAAGCCGCTGATTCAATCCATAAGCTTGCCATCCGCCGCTTGACGCGGCTCTCCTTGTCCCTCTGGAAAAGGGATATGCAACATTCTCATTAAACCTTTTTCAGTTTCCAACACACGCGCGGCGATGAATTTCACGAGAGGGCGCTCATCCGTCCAGGATTTCTCTAAGGCCCTGATGTAGTCTCCGCGAAGGATGGGCGGGACGATTGCTGGAGGATAGCCGTTTTGCACTAAAACCGCGTTCATGCTCAGGCGGCAAATGCGCCCGTTTCCGTCAATGAAAGGGTGCGTCTGCGCTAATTTTTTGTGAAGCAGTGCGGCAAAAAGCACGGGATGGGTTTTATGGCGGGCATTCCGCATCCATGTTTCGATTTTTTGCATTTCAGAAGGCAGGTCCTGGAATTGCGGGATCTCGGAATTATGTTCCGAGCCGCTGATGTACACCTGCTGTTTCCTCAATACTCCGGCGTTTTCTGCGTCTATCTTCACATAAAACAGCCGGTGCATTTTGTAGATGTCATTAACAGACAGACAGTTATTTTGAATCAAGGAAAACATGTAGTCATAGGCTGCGCCATGCCCCAGGGCCTCAAGGATGTCTCGCAGGGGTTTCCCCCCGACGGTTATGCCATCCTCCAGAATGATTTTCGTTTCCGATATCGTCAATGAATTGCCCTCCAAGGCGTTGGACGTGAAAGCCAAGTCAATGCGATAGAATTTCTGGAGTTCTTTTAGCAGATCTGGATCTCGGAATGGGCGCTTTTTGTCGAGTTCGGTTTTGTAGATGTCAATCTTGTCCAGCATTATATATCGCCTTTCGTTTGGGCCTTTTCTTCATTACGTATCAAAACGCCACTCACTGAGCGCTTAATGGCGTACCCACTTCTGCCTGTAAAGAATATATCCATAAATATACTCTTCGTCAATTCAGTACTTTCAATACCATATTTATGCAGCTTATGCATAAGGCCCGGGGAAAAATCAACAGAAACGCGGCAAATAGCGATACAATAGGGCGCGCATCGGCTGATCGCTGGTGCCGGTTCGCGTAGGCCGGGTTGTTTTGTGTTTTGCGCGGCTGGGCGGCTTCAAGCGTTTTACTCAGCCGGGACATTTAGGGAACCGCTGATTAAATAACCTTTGGCTGCAATGGGCACCTTCGCCCGCTCCCTTCATGTCAGCCGTAAAAATGATCCTGGGCGTAGCTCTGCTACGTCTGCGTTTTCACGACTGCCATTTCGGGAAGCGAACGAATCTGCTCCATTTCGCCCAAAGAACATTTAATCAGCGATTCCTTAGGATTTTATGTGAAGCGGGGGTTTTTGTGTGAATGAAATCATTATAATATCGTTGCTGGCTTTATCGGCGCTGCTTTCGGCGATTGGCGTCTGGCTCGGCTTTTCTGGCAGAAGGGGCAATTTGTCGCACGAGCTCGCCGGACACTTCATAAAGATCGACGCGGCGATCTCGCGGATGGATTCGCTGACGCGGGATGAATTCGGGCGCAACCGCGACGAAAATCAGAGGTCGTTCAAGGAGAACCGCGAGGAACTGAGCAGCGCGTTCAAGGCGCTGGGCGACACGCTGGCTCAGAACGTCACTAACCTCTCCTCCACGCAGAAATGGCAGTTAGAAGCGTTCTCAAAACAGCTGGGCGAGCTGGTCAAGTCCTTCGAGGAACACACGGAGAAGTTGCAGGGCCAGTTGGAGCGGTCATCCAAGGAAAACCGGGACGAACAGGCCAGGTCGCTTAAATCGTTCGAGGATCAATTTTCCGTGAACGTGAAGGATTTCAACGAGCTTCAGCGCCAGAAATTCGACGACCTCATGAGGAGGCATGACCATGACAGACAGCTCACGGAGGAGAAGCTGCGCGAGATAAGGGAGACGGTCGAGGGAAGGCTCAAGACGCTGCAGGACGGAAACGACAGGAAGCTCGACGAGATGCGGAAGGTTGTGGACGAGAAGTTGCAGGAGACGGTGGAAAAGCGCTTCAACGAATCGTTCCAGCTCATCAGCGGCCAGCTGGAGCAGGTGCATAAGGGGCTGGGCGAGATGCAGACGCTGGCCTCCGG
>JAIRNC010000122.1 GCA_031258255.1 Synergistaceae bacterium | reverse complement strand
CCCTGCGACCGCGCCATGACAGGGATTTTGACCGCCACGGGAAATGGCGGCACCAACGAAAAACGGCCTTGACAATTACGCCCTGACGAGGGAATATATTGCCGCATCGGGGGAGCTTCCCGCGTGGAGGCTGAGAGGAAGTACAGGCTTCGACCCTTGGAACCTGATCCGGGTAATACCGGCGCAGGAAGTATGAAATCCTTTTCAGGCGCATGTCTTTTCCTGAAAATGGCTTTATTCCCCCAATGCGAAAAAACGCTGAGGGGGTTTTTTTATTGAACGCGACAGCAGTGAAAGGTTCGGACAGGGTAAAGGTCATAGTTGAGGGGGCGCTCTGCGTCGCCCTGTCGGTGGTGCTCTCCTATTTTAAGATGTTCTCGATGCCCCAGGGCGGGTCAATCACGCTCGAAATGGCGCCGCTGCTTTATTTTTCGTACAAGCGCGGTTTCAAATGGGGCACGGCGGCGGGCCTCATGTCGGGTACTCTCATGATGCTCTTCGGCGGGTACATCGCGCACCCTGTGCAGGCTCTGCTCGATTACCCGCTGGCCTTTGCCATTATCGGCTTTGCAGGGTTCTTCCGGGAAAAACTTGTGACGGGGACCATAGCCGTCGGCGTAGCGCGCTTCGCCTGCCACGTGCTTTCGGGGGTAATATTCTTCGCGAGCTATACGCCGGAGGGGCAGAACCCGTGGGCCTACTCCGCAATATACAACGCGAGCTACATGATCCCGACGCTTTTGTTATCAGGCGTCCTCGCGATGATACTCTGGAAGAAGCTCGGCCCGCAAAACAGCAAGGGTTAGGGTTATCCGCCGCCTTTCATTTCGCGCATGAAGCGGACGTTGAGCGGGATGGAGACAGCGAACGTGACAACGTCCGCCAAGGGCTGGCTTATCTGGATGCCGAGCAGCCCCAGCGAGCGTGACAGCGCGAACAGAAGCGGCAGCAGGAACAAGCCCTGACACGCCTACCCCTGCCGTCGCGCTCGTCCCGAGAGAGCCTACGAAAAAAGTGTCAGCCATGTTGTAGAGGGCGGAAATCAGCATAATCGCGGTCGCGGGGATGGCTAGGCTCAGGACGAGCCTCCGAACCGGCGCGGTCGTCATCTGAACGAACTTTTCGTCTACGGATTTATCTCCCGTCATAGCCGTGGCAGTGCCGCCAGCAGTGCCTTCGTGTAGCTGTGGGACGGGCGTTCGAGCAGTTCGTCCGTGCCTCCGGACTCCACGACGCGCCCCTTGTACAGGACGACCGCGCGCGCCGCCGCTCGTCTGGCCAATAACAGGTCGTGAGTGACGAGCACCATGGACATCCCCTCGCCCACCCTGCGCATCAATACCTCCAGCACCTCGGCCCTGGTGGAGACGTCCTGCATGGCGGTGGGCTCGTCGCAGAGCAGCAGATCGGGATCCAGTATCAGGGCGCGGGCGACCGCCACGCGCTGGCGCTGGCCGCCGGAGAGCGAATAGCGCACACGCGCCTCCCAAAGCCCCTCGGGGAATTTGAGCTCCGCCAGCAGGCCCTTCGCCTTCGAGACGCCTTGCTCACGCGTGTCCTTGCCCCTGTGGACGATGTTCCACGGCTCGAGGACGGCGCCTAAGACCGTCAGGGTGGGCGGCAGCGCGCCGTACGGATCCTGGATGACGTATCCACACCTGCGCCTGGCGGCGAGCTTTTCATCGTCCGTCATCGACTGAACGCTCTGCCCAAAAAGTTCGACGCTGCCAGCCGTGGGGGCGATAAGACCGAGGATGGAGCGCAGCAGCGTCGTCTTGCCGCTCCCTGACTCGCCCACCACAGCCAGCGTACGGCCGCGCTCCAGCGAAAACGAGACAGCGTCCAGCGCCCACGTGTCGCTGCCGCGCCGCCCGAGCAACCCACTGCGCGCGGCGAAGCGCACGCTCAGATCCCTTACGTTTAAATCCAGGCCGGCGGCGTTCATCGCGGCACGTCCATTTCCCGGATAGCCCCTATCAGCAGCCGCGTGTACGGGTGACTGGGGTTTTCCGCCACCTGACGGGCCGGGCCAGATTCCGCGATCTCTCCGTCCTTCATCACGATGAGCGCGTCGCAGATCCCCGCGGCGAGCGACAGGTCGTGAGTCACCAAGAGGAGGCCCATGCCTCGCTGGCGCACTATATTCACTATGGTGTCCAGGACCTCCTTCTGCGTTATCACGTCCAGCGCCGTCGTCGGTTCGTCGGCAAGGAGAAAATCCGGCTCGCACGCCAGGGCGAGCGCCAGAGCCGCCCGCTGCTTCTGCCCGCCGGATAGCTCGTGCGGATAGCGCGACAGCATGGCCGCGTCGAGGCCGGCCACGCGGAGGAGCTCCGCCGCGCGCGCGCCCCCCTCCCTGCGTGGGATTTTCAGATGGCAGGTCAGCACCTCCGTTATGTGCCGCTCGACAGTCAGGTGGGGCGTGAAGGAGTTCATCGCCCCCTGCGGGACGATGGCCACGCGCCTCCAGCGCCAGGCAGCCAGCTCGTCCTCACTCAGCGCCGCCAGGTCAGCCCCGCCGCAGTAAACGCTGCCGCTCACGAGCGTCCCGGCTGGCAGGAGACCGGGGATAGCCATTAGCGCGCTGGATTTCCCGCTGCCGGACTCGCCCACAAGACCGGCGACACGACCCTTCAGAACGCAGAAGGAACAATTTTTGACGGCGCGGGTCACTTTGCCGCCGCCCGTGTAGGTGACGGACAGACCCTCCGCCCTGATCTCGCTCCTGCTCTGGCCGGTCATGCCCCGGTCTCCTCTATGGCCCTCAGATCCGTCTTGGCGACCAGGCGCGGGTCGGCCCTCTCCTCCAGCTTGCGGCCGATGTCCAGGAAGATGAGGCAGATCACCGAGATGCCGATGCCAGCCGGCAGGATGCTCCACCACGCGCCGCTGGCGAACGCGCCGAACATGTGGGCGTCGTGCAGCATCCTCCCCCACGACGGCAGCCTTGGGTCGGAGAGGCCTAAGAACGACAGCCCAGCCTCGGCCAGTATCGCGCCCGGCACGCCCAGAGCCACGTTGGCCAAGAGGAGCGGCAGCGCCTCCGGCACGAGGTGCCGGAAGAGTATGTAGTTCCGCCTGGCGCCTATGGCGCGCAGCCCCTCCACCCACGACGCGTCGCGGAGGGTGAGCGTCATGGCCCGCACCGTCCGCGCCGTGCCCATCCAGGAGAATATCGATAGTATCATCACCAGGTTCCAGAGGCCCTTGCCCCATATCCCGGCGATAACCATCAGGATCGGCAGGGTCGGGATCGAGAGCAGCACGTCCACGGCGCGCATGACGAGCGCGTCCGTGAGGCCGCCCGCGTAGCCGGAGACCAGCCCAAGCGACATCCCAAGGAGCGTCGCTATAAGCGTGGCGGCGATGCCCACGATGAGGGAAATCCGCAGGCCTTGGACGAACAGGGCCGCCATGTCCCTCCCACGGTGGTCTGTCCCGAGTATCCCCCATCGCCCGCCCTCTATCCTCATGAGGACGTCTCCGCTCCCTTCGAGCGAGAGGGCGTAGTCGCCCCGCGACGGGAAGAGGACGGACGGCATGTTCTCAAACGGGCTGACGCCCAGCGCCCTCTTGAAGGGAATGTCCCGGGCGTCCAGGTCTATCTCCCCCGGCGTGCTGGTCAGGACGAAATCGCCGCTTGGCGTCGTCCACCTCACGAGGCCCGTTTCGCCTAGCGCGCCGGTGAGCGAGACGCGGAGCGGCGCCGAATAGCCCCACGAAATCGCGGCGGTGGCGCTTTCTCCCGCTCCAGAACCGACGCGAAGATCCATCGGCGGCGCGATGGATCTGTCCAGCCAGACGGGCTTGGAGTACGGCGGCGCTACCTGCCCGTCACGCAGGCCCAGCGGCCCCGGGCCGACCATCGCAAGGGCCGCGAGCAGGACAAAGGCTGCGGCGCTTATCCGTTTTCTTACGCTGTCCATGGGGCTAGCCTCATTCCCTTGCGCCGCGTCTCACGCGCGGATCGACCAGCACGCAGGCCGCGTCCGCCAGCAGATTGCAGACGACGGTCAAAAGGGCCAGGCAGAAAAACGCCGCGCCGGCGGCCGGGTAGTCGTGGGAGTTCGTGGCCTCCAGCAAAAATCGTCCGACGCCGTTCATAGAGAACACCGTCTCCGTGATGACCGCCCCGCTGACCACGCCAGGGAGCGAGAGCAGCAGGATCGTCAGCACTGGCGGCAGTATCGAGCGGAACGCGTGGTTCCAGACGACGCGGCGGAACGGCAGGCCCCGGGCGCGGGCCATCAGCACGTACTCCTCGCCCAGCGCCTTCACCATCATGTTACGTATGTAGAGGGCGAACCCCCCGAAACCCATCAGGACGAGGGAGCAGAGAGGGAGCGCCAGGTGCCAGAGGTAGTCGAGCACAGCCGCGCCGCCCGCCGGCGGCGGGATGGAGGTCGTGCCGCTCAGGGGGAAAATCCGCCAAAAATAGGCGAAGCACATGAGCAGCAGTATCTGCACGAAGAACGACGGGAAGGAAAATGAGACCGCGCCACCCCAGAGGACGACGCGCTCGACGAGAGACCCGCGGTTCAGCGCGGCCTTCACCCCAAGCCAGAGCCCCAACGACGCGGAGAGCGCCAGCGCCGGCAGAAGGAGCGCCACGGTGTTCGGCACGCGCTTTTTCAGCTCGTCCCACACCGGCGCGCCTGTCATCATGGACAGCCCGAAGCGGAACGACAGCATTTCGCGCACGTACACCACGAACTGCTCGGACAGAGGCCTGTCCAGGCCCCACTGAGCGGCTAGCTGGGCCTTGGCCTCCGGCGAGAACCTCGGATCCACGATGCTCGTGAGCGGGTCGCCGGGCATCAAGCGGAACAGGAAGAAGTTGAGCGCGAGGACGACGAGGAGCACGGCCAGCGAGCCGCAGATACGTTTCAGCGATGCGGTCATTTGGCATCGCCCCCGTCCCAGAGCATGTAGTGTTCGTTCCGGGTCATGTGCACGTACTCGCCAGTCCGGGACTCCCTGAACGTAAACGGGCCTGTCCCTATCAGCTCGGTCAGGATCGTCCCGTCGAGGGCTTTGTGGGGGGTGTTCGTGGGCTGCCACGTCCTCCAGTCCGTCACGTTCTCCAGTATGTGCTTTGGCAGGGGCAGGATGCCGCCGCCTATATTGTGGAGGTGCCAGTAGCTCGTGTTTGCCATCTCGATGCGCAGCGTCCTGCCGTCGGTTTCGATGGACGCTATGTCCTTCACGCTGTCGTAAAATCGCGGGATGCTGTTGTCCTTTACGAATTGGATCGAATAGGCGATGTCTTCCGCGGTGAGGGGACGGCCGTCCTGCCACTTGAGGCCGGCTCTGAGCGTAAACGTCAGCACGGAGCCCTTCTCGCCCGTCGTAATGCCCCAGCTTTCCGCGAGCCACGGTATGTCCTCGAAGGTGTACGGATCCACTGAGATGAGCGTGTCGTATATGGTGCCCAGCACAGTCCAGTCGTATGCGCTGGAGGAGACGAACGGGTTGAGCGTCCTGATCTCCTCCGGGATGTTCCAGTATATGGGGCGCAGGCCTCCCTCCTCGGGCGTCATGGATATAAGCGTCAGCAGGTTGTCGGAGGTACTGCGATCGGTGAGGAAAACGCCGTCCCACCCCTTTTTCATGGCCGATATGGAGTAACGGCTGTAGATCGGTATCACGGGCATCAGATCCGCGAGCTTTTTCTGGGCGCGGGATGAGCGCTCGCGGGCCGCCGCCTCGTCCGGGGCGTAGCGGAGCCTGTGGAGGAGCAGATCCAGCTCCGGGTCGGCTATGCCGCTCATGTTATACCCGCCCTCCACGTCCATGGACGAATGATAGAACGAATAAAGCACGTCCGGGTCACGAGACATGGACCAGGCGTTCGTGCAGGCGTCGAAGTCGCGGACATCGATGCGGGCGAGCATGGTCTGGAAGTCGATCGGCTCCGCCTGCGCCGGTATCCCAATCGAGACCAGGGCCTCCGCCATGAGCGTCGCTATCTCGGTCGTGGTCGCCGCCACGGACGAAGGCGGGCAGAGTATCTTCGTCATGGGCAGCTCGCGCCCGTCCGGCGCCACGAGCCAGCCGGAGCGGTCCCACGTCCACCCGGCATCCGCCAGGCGGCGGCGCGCGGCCTCCGCGCCGGGCGGCAGACGTGTCACGTCAGGCTCGTAGAATGGCGAAATCACCGGGAGAAAGCTCTCCGTCGGCTCGCAGTAGCCGGAAAAGAGATCCCGCGTCCATCTCCTGCGATCTGCCGCCTGTGACGCCGCCTGACGGAGAACTGCCTGATCCCAGGGGAACTTGCGCGTGTTGAACGTTACGAACATGCCGTGGAACGTGGCTGCCAGCGACAGATCCGCAACGCCGGACTCGGCGAGGCGCTCGACGTCCACGGGGCGGTAGATGTCGGACAGGACGTCGAGCCGGCCCGTGGACATCGCCAGAAGCTGCGCGTCCATGTCGCGGAT
>JAIRNC010000098.1 GCA_031258255.1 Synergistaceae bacterium | reverse complement strand
GACAGTGATAAAGCTTGTCAGGGTGGATCACCGGCTTATACACGGCCAAGTGGCCTTTTCGTGGACGAAATATCTCGACGCCGATTGCGTGCTCTTGGCCAGCGACGCGCTCATGGCGGACGAGCTCAAGAAAAGCGCGCTCCGCGTTGCCGCGCCTTCGGGCATCAAACTTGTGATGAAGTCGATAGACGACTCCGCGGCCGCTTTGAACAGCGGGGTGACGGACAAATACAAATTATTCATCCTGCTGGAGTCAATAGAGGACGCTTACAGGCTTTCCGAAAAGACCGATTCAATAAAACATATAAACCTTGGAGGGATCAAGAGCGACCCGAAGAAAAAGCAGATTTCCAAGGCTGTTTTCGTAAACGAGGAGGATGTCAGGCTTCTCAAAAAAATGAGCGAAAGGGGGATAAAGCTGGAAATCCGTCTGGTACCCAATGATTTTGAGCAGGATCCGATGGGTTTGATATGACGCGGCTGATCCGGTCATCTTATTCTAATTTCAAACCAATTCGTCTGTTACGAGTTGATTTGAAAGAAAACCGCAACACTTCGTGTTGGGCGCAACGTGCGTTGCGCTATTCCGATTCTAAATCAATTATAGTTCGTTTGATTTAGAATCGGAATTAAAGGAAAGAAGGGAGAACATGGATTCCACTCTTTTTCAGTCTGTAATGCTGGGCATCATAGCGTTCTTCGGGTATATGCACTCCTTCATGGGCAGCACTATGCACAACCGCCCGATCATCATGGCGCCGCTGGTGGGTTTGCTGTTCGGCGACCTGGAAAAAGGGATAATGATAGGGGCCACGCTGGAGCTCATCTGGATGGGGGCGTTCCCGATAGGCGCGAGTAACCCTCCCGACATGGTTTCCGGTGCCATCATCGGCAGCGCGTTCGCGATAAACAGCGGCCAGGACATACCTACCGCCGTCGCGTTCGCGGTGCCTATTGCTTCCCTTGTGCTTGTCTTCGATAATTTTATGATGACGTTTTATATCCCGTTTCTGTCGTCAAAGGCCGATAAGAGCGCGGAGCAGGGTGATTTCAAGGGCGTTGAGCGTATGCATCTTTTAGCTTTGCTGAGTACGAAAGGGCTTTACTCCATCCTGGTCGGTCTGGGTTTTTACTTGGGCGCGGACTCCGTGACAAAGATATTGTCGTCCATCCCACAGTTCGTCACCGACGGATTGAACGTGGCGACCGGATTGCTGCCGGCGATAGGTTTCGCCATGCTCGCCAAGATGATCATGACGAAACGGCTGATGCCGTTTTTCCTTCTTGGATTTCTTATAACATCTTACATGCGCGTGTCGGTGTTGGGTTCGGCGCTGTTTGCCGTGGTGATAGCGTTGCTTTTGAATTTTTCCGGACTGACCGGCACTAAGGAGGATGTTGCAAATGACAACGAATTCTAAGATCGGCAAAAAAGAATTCTGGCAGTCATACACGAGATCCTGCACCCTGGACGCTTCCTGGAATTACGAGCGTATGCAGAATCTGGCCTTCGGCTATATGATGGTCCCTATACTGAAAGCCGTATGCAAAAGCAAGGAAGAGATGGCGAAAGCCCTCAAACGCCACCTTGAATTTTTTTCCACCACCCCTCACATAGTCACGCTCCTCGTGGGCATCCTGGGTGCCATGGAGGAGGCGAATCAGGAGGAGGAAAATTTCGACGAGAGCTCGATCAACGCCGTCAAGGCATCCCTCATGGGTCCCATGGCCGGGATAGGGGACTCGCTCATATGGGGTACTCTCAGGGTAATAGCGGCTGGGATAGCGATATCCTTTTCGATGAACGGCAGCATCCTGGGGCCGATTTTGTTCTTTCTCGTGCTTAACGGGGTCTGTTTTCCGCTAAGATATTTTTGTCTCAAGCAGGGGCTGCGCTGGGGCACCGACTTCCTCTACACGATAGGCAAGACGAATATAATGCAGCGCGTCACGGACTCCACCGCTATCGTCGGGCTGATGGTAATAGGCTCGATGGTCTCCTCGATGATTTACTTTGAGCTGCCCATGCTGGTAGGGAGCGGTGATTTCAAGCAGCCGCTTCAGGAGTACATCAACGAAATAATGCCGGGGATGCTGCCTCTGGCGGCGTTTGCCGTAATGTACTATTTCCTGGATAAAAACGTCAAGACGACTACGCTGCTGGCGTGGGTCTTCGTCCTGTCTCTGATCGGAAAGTATCTGGGGGTGCTTTAGGCGCCTGGCGCTCCTGTTCCCGCAGGAGCCTGCCGTCTTTGAATCCGAGCACAGTCAGGGGGCGCTGAGGTCAGGCGCCCCCTGCTGTGCGGATTACATGACGGCCCTGCCCGCGCCCTTCCCGGCCTTGGACAGACGCCGGTATCCGTCCGTCATCTCCATCCTGCCGTCCTCAAAAATCCATACAGCCTCCGCGCCGTGCTTCGCCATCAAGTCGCGGGCTTCGGCGTAGGGGAGGATGAATGCGGCGGTCGAGAGGGCGTCGGCTCTCGCTGAATCAGGGTGGAGGACTGTGACCGCCTTGACCCCCTTTGCCGGGTACAGCGTGGCAGGGTCGATAATGTGGTGATAGCGGACGCCATCCGCAGTGAAATACCTCTGATAGTTTCCGCTGGTGACCGCAGACCCGCCCGTCAGGCTCAGGATGTCGATCACCTCGGATCCCGCGCCGCCGCCAGGTGCCTGCACCCCTATGCTCCAGGCCTCGCGCCCGTCGGGTGGCAGGCCGATCACGGCCACGTTGCCGCCGGCGTTGAGTATGCCGGATTTCAAGCCCGCCGCGCGCGCTCTCTCCACGGCCCTCTGTACGGCAAAGCCCTTCGCGATGGCCCCGACATCTAGGCGCATGTCGGGGTAGCGGAGGCGGACGGTGGAGTCCCCTCGGTCTATTTCAATGTCGTCGCAGGAGGTGTGGGCCGAGGCCGAGCTCAGTTCCGCGTAGGACGGAACCCGCGCGTCGGCGCTGTTCTCGGTCGCCCTCTCCCTGTATCCGTGCCAGACGGAGAGCACCGGGCCCAATGCCGCGTTGACCGCGCCGCCCGTGTCGGCATACGCTTCCTTGGCGGTTTCGAGCATGCCTATGATCTCGGGGGACACCTTCACCGGGGCCATGCCTGCCGCTTCGTTTACGGCCTTTATGTTGGATATGCCCTCGTAATCGTTGTAAATGTCGAACTGCTGGTGGAGGCGCGTCATCTCGTCCCGGACGGCCTCGAGGTATCTCTCGAACTCCGACGCGTCCTTCGCGTAGGCGGTAAAGCTGACTACCGTGTCGAACGTGCCGAAAAACTCCGTAGAGAACTTTTCCGTCTGCCCTGGAGCGCCGGCCTGGCGCCAGCCCCTGTCGCGCGCGGCGTACAGGGATAACGCCAGGATTGCGGAGACTGCCAGCGCGATTGCGGCTGCCCGCGCGATCCTCACGGGCATGTCTTGGGCGCCTCGGCCTTCTCGCCACGTACGCCTTTGAGGACAGGCATCACGGCTCGCAGCAGGATCGCCGTGAGGCTGCCGGCCGGAATGCCTGACGCGATCATCACGGGTAGGTATACGGGCAGGAGGTTGGTTGAGACGAGAAGCGACGCTACGGCAAGCTGGGCGATGTTGTGGGCTAGCGCGCCGGCGATGCTAAGCGTGAAGTACGAAGCGCCCGGCATGGCGATTGCGAGTGCCGCTATCAGCGACAGGGAGGATACGCCGCCGCACAGGCTAAGGAGGCCCGCTATCGGGCCTCTCATCATGAAGACGAAGGCGGATTTCATAGCCGCGAGCATGAATGCCGGCCGTCTGCCGACGAAGAAGAGGGCGTACATCGTCACCGCGTTGGACAGCCCGAAGCGCATATGCATGGGCAGGGGCGGCAGCAGGCCCTCAACTATCGCGAGCGCGAGAATCATTGAGAGCATGAGGGCGTAGGCGGCGATTTCGCGTGTCGTGATCCTCTTCATCCGATACCCCCCTGTCTAGTACGTGACGCTGTCCAGCGTCTCTCCGCGAGATGCCGTGACCCTCACGACGACGCGGTTGGGAAGGCAGACGGCGGACTGTCCCCGCAGGGACAGGAATCCGGAGTGGACGCAAACCTTGTCCGGGCAATCGGAAGCGACAAAGCCCACCGCCCCCTTTCGGACGGCGATCCGCACGGCTGGACGGCCGGGAGGGGAGTAATCCCTGTCCTTCCCCAGGGCGAATGAGCCGACCGTCTCTCCGTCCACTGTGACCTCAGCGTAAGCCCCGCTATCCCCGCGCGTCGCGAAAAGGTAGAGCGCGCAGGAAAGGGCCAGAAGGCACAGCACGACCAATGCATCCCGCCGCGCGATGAATTTTCTGTCAGCGGCCGTCACGCACGGAAACCGAGAGGGCGAACGCCGATCCGAAAAACGGCGCAAAGGTCAAGGACAAAATATTAGCACCACCTTACTTAAAAACGCGCATCTGTCCCGAATAACTCACGCCGCAAGCCAGCAGGGCGACAAAACGGTTCAGTCATCAGCAAAGCCGGCGGACTAGCGCCCGGCGCGACATAACATTGTATATCATGGGCGAGTTTTTTGTCAAAAAACCACTGGCGCGAAGGGCGCGCCAAACAAACACTAAATCCGCGTTTGGCGTGGATTTGCGGGCAATGCGAGGGATTGCCGCGCGAACAACCGGAGACGTACTTTTGGTACGTCGAGGATTGCGAGCGCGGCAAGCGTGAAGCTGTGTCCGCGAAGCCGCGCCAAACGCCGCGGATTTGTTGGCAACGCGAGTTATTGCCGAACGAGCGCCCGGAAGCGTACTACAGGTACGCTGAGGACAGCGAGCGAGACAAGCGTGAAGCAGTGTCGGAGAAGACACGCCAAACCCCTGTCTCCGTGCGGCTCTGCGATGCACACCGTATAATATACCGTATAACGATTACGCCGTGCATCTTACTACTGGGGCGTTATACGGTCTCGGGCCGTGAAGGCGGTCGGGGACTGGCTTAACGGTGTGCTTTTAGT
>JAIRNC010000120.1 GCA_031258255.1 Synergistaceae bacterium | reverse complement strand
TGGCCCAGGGAAATGCCGCTCAGGAACTGCATCTGCCCAGCCCGCAGGATGCGGCGTCAGCCGCGCGTGAAGGTTCTGATTTAAATGACATGCCGCTGCGCTCCTCCACTTTCATTACTATCGCGCTCAAATCGCACGTGAGCGGGATTTCGATCCCTCTCGCCCTAAGGCCTGCGGCAAACTGCACGAGCGGCGGGATGACGAGGCCCCGTACAGGGTTTTCCAGCAGGAATCCCGCCACGTCCTCAGCGCCGCCCTGAGCCACTCCCACGCCGTTTTCCATCACGAGCAGCCTGTCGCTGTTGTCGAGGGCCGATTGTAGGTCATGGGTAACCTGAACGATAGCCAGCCCGTCTTTTTTCAGATCTGAAAGGAGGCCGGTCAGCTCCCTTATCCCGGACGCGTCCAGCCCTGCGGTCGGCTCGTCCAGGACGAGGTAGTCCGGCTTCGCGGCGATCACCGAGGCTATAGCCACCCTGCGCTGCTGGCCGCCGGACAGTGAAAAGGGGTTCGATTCCAAGAGGGCCGGATCCAGCCCGACGGACCTGGCGGCGTCCGTGACGCGACGCTCCAGCTCCTGCCCTCGCAAGCCCCAGTTGTGCGGGGCGAAGGCTATCTCCTCCCGCGCGGTCTCCGCGAAAAACTGCTGCTCAGGGTATTGGAATACCAAGCCGACCTTGCGCCTCAGCTCGCGCAGCCCCTTGGCCTTCTGCCTCACCTCCGTGCCGTCTATCTCCACGCGCCCCGACTGGGGGATGAGAAGGGCGTTCATGTGCTGGGCCAGCGTCGATTTGCCGCTGCCCGTGTGCCCCACTATCGAAACCCACTCGCCGCGCTCGACTCTGACGGAGACGTCGCGCAGGGCCGTCACCGCTGCTGGCGTACCCCGGTTGTACTCGTAGCTCAGGCGCTCTATTACGACAGGCATAGCGCGTCCAGCATGGAACCCACGTCCGGCAGCGTCCCTGGGGGCAAGAGGCCGCGTGCGCGCAATTCCCTGTAAAGCGTGACGCCAGGCGGCTCCTCGAAATTCCACCTGACATAGGCGCCGCCGAAGAAATCGCGCGGCGTCCCGTCCCACACGGCCCGGCCGGAGTCGATCACCACGACCCTGTCGGACTGGATCGCCTCCTCCATCCTGTGGGTTATCTGCGCTATCGTCATCCCTGAGCGCTTCAAGCGCCCCAGGCAGGAGAGGAACGACTGACGCCCTTCCGGGTCCAGCATCGACGTTGACTCGTCCAAAATCAGCGCGGCGGGCGTCATCGCGAGCGCGCCGGCTAAGGCGAGGCGCTGCTTCTGCCCCCCGGAGAGGGAGAAGGAACCCTTGAGACGGCAGGAAGAGAGGGCCGTCATTTCAAGCGCCCTGTCGACGCGGGCGCGTATCTCCGGGGACGGGAGGCCCAAGTTCTCCGGGCCGAACGCGACGTCCTCCTCGACGATAGAGGCCACGATCTGATCCTCCGGGTTTTGAAAGACGAGGGATACGGCGCGCCTTATGTCCGGCACACGCGCCTCGTCCTTGGTATTCCGGCCCATGACAAAACAATCGCCCTGCGTCGGTGTTAGCAGGGCGTTGCAAATTTTCGCGAGGGTAGACTTGCCGGAGCCGTTAGCCCCGACGAGCGCTACCCATTCCCCCTCCGAAATCTCCAGGTCAAGGCCACAGAGCGCGCGCGAACGCGCCCCGGGGTAGGCGTATTCCACCCCTCGGAGGGAAAATATCTGTTTGGGGTTCATGCGTTACTCTACCAGCTCTATTACCGCCATGGGGGAAGCGTCCCCCACCCTGTTGCCGAGCTTGACGATGCGCGTGTACCCGCCGTTCCTGGCGGAAAAGCGCGGAGCTATGGTATTAAACAGCGCCAGCACCGCCGCCTTGTGCGGCATACGGGCTATTACAAGCCTGCGGTCCGTAAGCGTTCCGGACTTCGCCTTCGTTATGAGCTTCTCAGCCACGCGGCGGAGTTCCTTCGCCCTCGTCACCGTCGTTATTATGCTGCCCTCCACAAAAAGGCTCGCGGCCAGGTTGCCCAGCATCGCGCGCCTGTGGGATCCGTAGCGTCCCAGACGCCTCAGATTCATTCGATGTCTCATCAAGTACGCCCCTTTGCTATTTCTTTCTTAGTCCTCCGCGTCGTCCTCTATCTCGCCGGACAACGTGAGGTCGAACTTCGTCAGCTTCTCCTCTATCTCGCGGAGGGATATCTTGCCTAGGTTGCGGATCTTCAGCAGATCGCCCCGCGACAGGGAGACCAGCTCCCCTATGTAATGTACGCCGCCCCTCATGAGACAGTTCTCGCTGCGCACCGAGAGCTCAAGGTCGCGCACTGGCCTGCCGTACGCGGGATTGTCGCCTAACTTCATGAAGGCCTTCGCAACGACCTCCGACGGCGGCTTTTCCGAGACCTTAGGCTGGTCGTGCCCCTTTGCCTCTGTCATGATTTCATCCCCGTCTGGCGATATGGACATGGCTATGTTCATAAAATAGTCACGGAGTATGACGGAAGCCTGCCTTATGGCGTCCTCAGGGGTAGCGACGCCGTTGGTCCACACCTCCAGGACTAGGCTGTCGTAGTCCGTCCTCTGCCCCATCCGCTTGTCCTGCACCTCGTACTTGACCCTCTTGGCCGGTGAGAAGATAGCGTCCACCAGGAGCGCGTCCACCGGGAGATAGACCGGGCGCGGGCGGTCGAGGGGGGCATACCCTGTCCCGGACTCCACGTAGAAGTCCATTTGCAGCCTGGCGCCCTTTTCCAGGTGGCATATCACCGCGTCCTGGTCAGGGAATTCCACCTCGCTGTCCTTCTGTATGTCGGAGGCCGTCACGACCTTGGGCCCCTCTGCCTCCAGGTGCAGTATCCTGAACTCAGGCGAAAACGACCTCACTGGGACATGCTTTACGTTCATGAGGAGCTCTATCATGTCCTCCTTGACGCCCGGCACTGTCGTGAACTCGTGCAGTATACCGTCAACACGGATGGCGGTGATTGCCGCGCCTGATATTGAGGACAGGAGAACCCTCCGCAGGGAGTTCCCCAACGTTACCCCGTATCCCCGTTCGAGGGGCTCAATGACAACTCTGCCATATGAAGAGGTGCTTTCCTCTACTATAACCTCATAGCGGGCGTGTTCCAAAGTTTCCCCACCTTTCAAATATACGTCCAATCGGTCGCTTGCCAATTTTCAATTTTCTTAGACTAGACGCGGCGCCTCTTCGGGGGGCGGCATCCGTTATGAGGGATGGGTGTCGCGTCCTGTATGATATTGACCTGCAGGCCAGCGGCCTGCAGCGAACGGATCGCGGACTCGCGGCCCGGGCCGGGGCCCTTAACCACTACGTCTATCTCGACCACCCCGTGATCCTGCGCCAGCTTCGCCGCCTGCGCCGCAGACATCTGCGCCGCGTAGGGCGTCGATTTTCTGGTGCCCTTGAAGCCCACGTTGCCGCCTGACGCCCAGGAAAGCGCGTTGCCCTGCTTGTCCGTGAGGGTGACTATCGTATTGTTGAACGTCGAATATATATGGGCAATCCCGTAAGAAACGTGCTTCTTCTCTTTCCTCTTGCCCCTGCGCTGAACTCTTTTTGCCACTTCTTATTCCCTCCTCGTCATCTCGCCCGGCGTTACTTGGTTACCTTTTTCTTGCCGGCAACGGTACGCTTCGGGCCCTTGCGCGTGCGGGCGTTCGTCTTCGTGTGCTGCCCGCGGACCGGCAGGCCGAGGCGATGACGGAGTCCACGATAACAGCCTATGTCCATCAGGCGCTTTATGTTCATGCTTACGTCCCTGCGGAGGTCGCCCTCTACCTTGTAGTTGTTCTCGAGCTCCGCGCGGATCTTCTGCGCCTCGTCGTCCGTCAGGTTTTTCACCCTGGTGTCCGGGTTTATCCCTGTAGCCGCCAGGATTTTTTTCGAGCTGGAGAGCCCTACGCCGAATATATAGGTCAGCCCTATCTCTATCCTCTTGTCCCTTGGGAGATCGACTCCCGCAATGCGTGCCATTGAATTACCTCCTCGCGCCCTGGCGCTGCTTATGTCTCGGGTTCCTGCTGCAAATCACCCGAACGACCCCGTGCCTCTTGATGATCCTGCAATATTCGCAAACGGTCTTGACCGACGGCCTTACCTTCATCTCCTTAAGAAACCTCCTCCGTGCAGATACGCTCTTTATTTGTACCGATAGACTATCCTGCCTCGCGTAAGATCGTAGGGCGTTAGCTGGATTAGGACACGGTCCCCCGGCAAAATCCTGATGAAGTGCATCCTCATCTTACCCGACACGTGAGCCAGAATCTTGTGGCCGTTCTCCAGCTCGACCCTGAACATCGCGTTCGGCAGTGGTTCCACTACCTTGCCCTTGACCTCAATGACGTCGTCTTTGGCCATGCGCTTACCCATCCTCCTCAAGAAAAGCCGTGAAATCTACTTCAAGCGACGAAGTGCCTCCCTGAGCCATCCGTCGTCTATTTTCTTTCCCCCCGCAAGCCTGTCCGCCACCTCGCGCGAGAGGGGGCCTCCCGCCTCAAGATGCCGACTGCCCTTCCGTTTGGGTTTTTCGGCCGAAATTTCGACCCCATTGGCAATGAGGATTTTACCATCTTTTTCGGCATTTCCGACAACCACGCACACGGAACCGACATGCTTGCCTCGCTTGATTGCCACCAAAGCGCCTAGGGGGAAAATTCCGTTTTTCTCACGGCTCATTCCCATGGCGTCAGTATTTCGGCGCCGTCTTCCGTAACGAGGATGCTATGCTCAAAGTGCGCCGCGTCCGATCCGTCGCACGTGACGACCGTCCATCCGCCGTCCACGTTCCTCACAGGCTCGCCCCCGCTCATCACCATCGGCTCTATGCAGAAGGTGAGCCCCGGCCGGATGGTGAGGCCGCTCCCGGGTTTCCCGTAGTTCGGCACCTGCGGCGGCTCGTGCATCTTGCGCCCTATGCCATGTCCGCTGTACTCGCGGACGAGGCCGTAGCCCTTGCCCAGGACCCACTGCTCTACGGCGTGTCCGATATCGCCTATCGTGTGTCCCGGCTTGACCTGCCCGATGCCAATATCCAGCGCCCTGCGCGTGACGTAAAGCAACTCCTCCCTCTCGGGGGAGATGCGCCCAACGGGGTAAGTGCAGGCCGCGTCGCCGTGATAGCCCTCAATCTCGGCCCCAACGTCGATGCTCACGATGTCCCCCTCGTCTAAAAAGCGGCTGCGATTCGGTATGCCGTGCACGACCTCGTCGTTGACCGAGACGCAGATGGAGCTGGGGAAAGGCACCCTGACACCGGGTACCCTGTAGCCCTTGAACGATGCCCGAGCCGACGCGAGCCCTATCACGCGCTCCGCTATCTGGTCGAGGGTCAGCGTGTCGATCCCTGGTTTTATGGCGTCCCGTACAGCCTTGTGGACGCTGGCCACTATCTGCCCGGCCTTCCGCATCTTCTCCGCTTCAGCCGGTTTTTTAAGCGTTATCATGCGTCACCCGGCCACAATCGACTCTAGCGTCAGCATCGCGGCGTCGCTTGACCTGGTTCCGTCCACCCGATGCAGCAGCCCCTTGTCCGCATAATAATCGATCAACGGGGAGGTGCGCTCGCGGTAAACCATGAGTCTGTCGCGTATGACGCCCTCCTGGTCGTCGTCCCTCTGGATCACACTGCCACCGCACACGTCGCAGACCCCCTCCTCTTTCGTCCGCCGGGCGATAATGTTGTAGATCGCCCCGCAGTCCTGGCATACGCGGCGGCTGGAGAGCCTCCGCACCGCCTCGTCGTCTGAAACCTCAAGGAGTATCGCAGCGTCCAGGCGCAGACCCATCTCCTCCAGGATCCTGTCCAGCGCTGCTGCCTGGGTTGGCGTCCTCGGAAAACCGTCCAGGATGAAGCCGCCTTTCGCGGCGTCGCCGCGTGAGAGGCGAGACCTGATCATGTCGATCATTACGTCGTCCGGCACGAGACGCCCTGCGTCCATGTACGACTTTGCCAAAAGCCCTGTCTGTGTCCCTTCTTTGACGTTATCCCGCAGGATATCGCCGGTGGAGACGTGGGCCGCGTCCCACTTCTCCTTAATTTTGGCCGCCTGTGTTCCCTTTCCAGCCCCCGGAGGGCCCAACAACACGACGCGCACGGACATCCTTCCCAGCCTCCGTTCTAAAGGAGGCCGCCGCTCCTGTTGCGGCGCTTCAATATGCCCTCGTAGTGGCGCATGAGCATCTGCCCCTCGACCTGATGGACGGTATCCAGCGCCACGCCCACCACTATGAGGACGGCCGTGCCGCCGAAATAGAAACTGCTGGTCCGCAGTATGCCCGAGATGAGCGTCGGGACCATGGCTATCACGGCGAGGAAGACCGCTCCGCCCAGGGTTATCCTGTTCATGACCTTCTCTATGTAGTCAGTGGTCGGCTTCCCAGGCCTGATGCCGAGGATGAAGCCGCCGTACTTCTTCATATTGTTCGACAGGTCGCCGGGGTTGAAGACGACAGCCGTGTAGAAGTATGAGAAGAAAACTATCAGCAGCACCTGGAAGAGCATATACACGAGGTGCGACGGCGCGAATGCCGCCTGTATGGCAGCAGCGACCCTTCCGCTGAAAAAGCCCGCCACGGTGTAGGGAAAGAGCAGCACGGACGAGGCGAATATGATCGGGATGACCCCAGACGTGTTCACCTTGAGCGGTATGAACGTGCTCTGCCCGCCGTACATCTTGTTGCCTACCATGCGCTTGGCGTACTGGACCGGCAGACGGCGCTGCCCCTCCTGAAGGATGACGCAGCCAGCGACGACGGCCACCATGATGATGATCGCCACGACGAGCGCCACGGGGTTCGTGACGCCGCTGCCCGCCTCGCGGAGGGTCTGGATGATGGCGGAAGGCACCCTGGACACTATCCCGGCGTATATCAGAAGCGACACGCCGTTCCCGATGCCGTGGTCGCTCATGACCTCGCCCAGCCACATCAGCACCAGCGCGCCGGTGGTGACGGTCGAGACGACGATCACCATGTCCAGCTCCCTGCCGCTGAAAACCCCTACGTTCCGAAGCCACATCGTCATGCCCACCGCCTGGATCAGGGCGAAGAATATAGTCCCGTACCTCGTGTACTGTACGATCTTCTTGCGCCCCTCCTCGCCCTCGTGCTTCTGCATCTTTTCGAGGGCCGGGATTATCACGACCAATAGCTGCATGACGATGCTCGAGTTTATGTAAGGGGCGACGCCGAGCGCGAAGATGCTGAAGCGCCGCAGCGAGCCGCCGGCAAACAAGTCCAGGAAGCCCAGGATGTCGGTCCGCGAGAAGAGTTCAGCCATCCTTGCCGCGTCTATGCCGGGTGTGGGAATATGCGCTCCCAGCCTGTAGAGAAAAAGAGCCCCTATCGTAAAGAGGATGCGTCTTTTTAAATCAGGCAGCCGAAATGCATCCCTGAACCCGTCAATCACCTTATATCACCTCGGCCTTTCCGCCGGCGGACTCTATCTTGCCCTTCGCGGACGCGCTGAAGGCCGCGGCCTTTATCGTAAAGGCCTTGGTCAGGTCGCCGTCGCCCAAGATCTTGACCGGCAGCGACGGGTTGTCTATAAGCCGGGACGCGTGCAGTTCCACAGGGGAGACGACCTCGCCGCCCTCGAAGCGGTTTTCGATATCCTTCAGGTTGACAGACTGATAATCCTTCCTGTGCCTGAAATTGCTGAAGCCCCTCTTGGGTATCCGCCTCGTGAGCGGCATCTGGCCGCCCTCGAAGTTCACCCCTACGCTGCGGCCGGCCCTCGCCTTCTGGCCTTTATGCCCCTTGCCGGCCGTCTTCCCTGTCCCGCTGCCAAGCCCCATGCCAAGGCGTTTCGGCTTGCGCCTGGATCCGGGGACCGGCGATAGATCATGGAGATTCATAGTCATACCTCCTAATTCGTCTCTTCCAGCTCTAGCAGATGGATGACGGACTGAATCATCCCGCGCATCGCGGGGGAATCGTCGTGTTCCACGGTCTGATTGAGCCTGTGCAGGCCGAGCGCCCTTATCGTGCGGGCCTGTTTGTCAGGGCGCCCGATAGCGCTCTTCTTCCACGTGATCCTCAATTTAGACATCAGGGACCCTCCTAAGCCGACGCTGCGGCGCGGGGCTCTTTGCCGCGCAGCCTTCGGACTTCCTCCGGCGTGCGCAGGCCCTTCACGGCCTCGAACGTCGCGTAAGCCACGTTGATGGGGTTCGAGGTGCGGCCGATCACCTTCGTCAGCACGTCCTTGACCCCGCCAAGCTCCATTATAGCCCTCACCACCGCTCCCGCGATGACCCCTGTGCCAGGGGCTGCGGGCCTGATCAGCACCTCAGCGGCGCCGAACTTGCCCTGTATGGGGTGCGGGATGGTGGCGCCGACCTTCTTGAGATCCACCAGGTTCTTGCGGGCGTGGTCGATGCCCTTGCGGACGGCCTCGGAAATTTCGCGGGCCTTGCCCATCCCGACGCCCACCTGATCCAGGCCGTCCCCCACGACCACGAGGACGCTGAATCGGAAGCGCTTGCCGCCCTTTACGACCTTGCTCACCCTGTTGATGGATACGACGCGTTCGGTGAGCTCTATGCCTCGGCTGCTGTAATTTTTGCTCGTCTGATTTTGCGTTGCCAACGTTTTCCCTCCCTAGAACTTAAGGCCGGTTTCACGGGCGGCGTCGGCAAGGGCCTTGACCCGGCCCTGGAACATATGCCCTCCGCGATCGAAAATCACCGTCGTTATGCCGTTCGCGAGAGCCCTCTCAGCGATAAGCCTGCCCACGCCCTTAGCCGCTTCCTGATCGCTGCGAGACTTGAGCGTCTCAGCGAGCGACTTTTCGAGCGTTGACGCCGATAGGAGCGTACGCCCCGCCTCGTCGTCGATAATCTGCGCGTATATGTGCTTCAGGCTGCGAAAGACGCATAGCCTGGGGCGCTCCGGCGTCCCGGCGACCTTCTTGCGGAGACGCTCGTGCCGGAGCAGGCGCATTTCGTTGCGGCTGCGAATCTTAATCATGCCCTCTCACCTCGCCTATTTGCCGCCGGCCTTGCCGGCCTTGCGGATAACGTACTCGCCGGCGTAGCGGATGCCCTTGCCCTTATAGGGCTCAGGCGGCCTGTAGCCCCTGATGTTGGCCGCTATCTGCCCGACGAGCTGCCTGTCTATGCCGCGCACGATGACCTTCGTAGGCCCGTCCACGGCAAACTCGATGCCATCAGGCGGGACGACCTCCACGGGGTGGGAAAAACCCAGCGCCATCACGAGGTTCTTGCCCTGCATCTGCGCGCGGTAGCCGACCCCTATGATCTCCAGCACCTTCTCGAAACCCTGGCTGACGCCGACGATCATGTTGTTCAAAATGGCCCTGGTCATCCCGTGGGCCGCGCGCACGCTCTTTTCGTCGTTAGCGCGCGCCACCGACAGGATCCCGTCATCCAGCGTCACGGATATATTAGGCATTATGCCGAAGGAAAGAGACCCCTTCGCGCCCTTCACCGTGACGGCGCTCTCTTCTACTTTAACGTCCACGCCCTTAGGCAGTGGAATAGGTTTGCGTCCGATACGCGACATTCGAAAGCCCCCCTACCAGACGTAGCACATTACTTCGCCGCCAAGGCCGCGCTTGCGGGCCTCAGCGTCGGTCATAAGACCGCTGGAAGTCGATATGAGGGCGATGCCTAGACCGCCCATTACCTTCGGGACGTCCTCTTTGTGGACGTAAATCCTCCGTCCCGGCTTGCTGATGCGCCGAAGCCCCTGAATTACCTTTTCCCGCCCCGTTCCGTAGCTCATGTATACCCGGAGCGTGGACACGGGCAGTTTTGGGTCAGTGACAGTTTTATAGTTCCTAATGTAGCCCTCGTCCTTGAGAATGCGTGCAATCTCAAGGCGGAGTTTGCTCATCGGCATATCCACCATCTCATGGTACACGGTGTTGGCGTTGCGGATACGCGTGAGCATATCGGCCACAGGATCTGTGACATGCATCCTTGTTGATCCTCCCTTCGCGCTCTACCAGCTCGACTTGACGACGCCGGGAATCTTTCCCTCGCGAGCCAGGCTCCTGAAGCAGCAGCGGCACATGTTGAACATCCTGATGTACCCGCGCGGGCGACCGCATAGGGGACAACGGTTGTACTTTCTGACCTTGAACTTCGGCTCCTTTTGAGCCTTGTTTATCAAACTCTTGCGCGCCATACCGAGTCTCCTCTCTATCTGCTGAAAGGCATGCCGAGTTCGGCCAAAAGCGCGTAGGCCTCCTCGTCCGTGCGGGCCGTCGTCACGAATGAGACGTTCATGCCCCGCATACGGATTACCTTGTCGTATTCGATCTCAGGGAAGAGAAGCTGTTCTCTCAGGCCGAGATTGTAGTTGCCCCTGCCGTCGAAACCCTTGCGCGCCACGCCCTGGAAGTCCTTGATGCGCGGCAGGGCGATGCTTATCAGCCTGTCGGCGAACTCCCACATCTTGGCGCCCCTGAGCGTCACGCAGCAGGCCACCGGCATTCCCTCGCGGACCTTGAAGCCGGCCACGGAGGTGCGGGCCCGCTTCATCATCGGCTTCTGGCCCGTTATCGTCGCGAGCTCGCTGATCGACGCTTCCATGTACTTCATGTCGACCTTGGCCTCGCTCACGCCGATGTTTACGACTATCTTCACGAGGCCGGGCAATTCCATCGGGCTCTTGTAGTTGAACTGGCCCTTCAGGCGAGGCACGACCTCTTTTTTATATTTCTCAAGGAGACGCGGTATCATCTTCGTCTACCCCTCCTATACCTTGTCAACGACTTCGCCGCATTTTTTGCAAACGCGGACCTTGGCGCCGTTGTCGAGGAAAGCTCTCGCGACCCTGGTCGGCCTGCCGCAGGACGGGCAGACGAGCATGGCGCTGGAGGCGTGCAGCGGTGCCTCCATCTTCATCTGGCCGCCGCGCGGGTTCTTCTGGGTCGGCTTGGCGTTCTTAGTGACCATATTGACGTTTTCCACAATTATCATATCCCTGGCTACGTCCCTGCGGAGGATCTTGCCCTCCTTGCCCTTGTCCTTGCCGGAGATTACATAAACGCGGTCGTCCTTGCGAAGGCGCATCTTAGACATCGTCACATGCCTCCTTAAACGACCTCCGGGGCCAGCGATACGATCCTCATGTACCGCTTTTCCCTGAGTTCTCTAGCCACGGGCCCGAAGATGCGGGTGCCCTTCGGGTCGCCGTTGTTGTCTATCAGGACGGCGGCGTTGTCGTCAAAGCGCACGTAGGAGCCGTCCTTGCGGCGGACTTCCTTCCTCGTGCGGACTATGACGGCCTTTATCACGTCGCCCTTGCTGACGTTGCTGTTCGGTATGGCCTCCTTGACGGACGCGACTATCACGTCGCCCACGGAGCCGACCTTGCGGAACGAGCCGCCCTTTACCTGGATGCAGAGTATCTTCTTTGCGCCGGAGTTGTCCGCCACGTTGAGGACGGTGCGAAGCTGTATCATCTAAGCCTCATCCTCCCTCGCAGCCCCGAGGACCGGCGCGCGCTCTATGATCTGGGCGACGCGCCACCGCTTGTGGCGGCTCAACGGACGCGTCTCCTCGATCTGAACCTTGTCCCCGACGCGGCACTCCTCCGCCCCGTCATGGGCCATGTACTTCTTCACCTTGAGGACCGGCTTGCCGTAGAGCGGGTGCTTCGCGGTCCGCTGTACGCTGACGACCACGGTCTTGTCCATCTTGTCGCTCACGACTGTGCCTGTTTTGACCTTACGATGAGGAGTTCGTTCCTCCATCGCGGATTACCCCCTTACTCCCACGCGGTCGCGCGCGATTTCTTTCTCCCTCATCACTGTGAGGACCCTCGCGATCGTCCGGCGGACTTCCTTGATACGGCTGGTGTTGCCCAGCTGTCCTATTGCGTTCTGGAACCTGAGGTTGAAGAGCTCCTCTTTGAACTGGCGGTGTTTCTCGCGAAGTTCGTCGAGGGTCAGCTCACGGAGTTCTTTCGCGTCCATGTCAAACACCCACTCCTTCTCTCGCCAGGAGCTTGACCTTTATGGGGAGCTTGAACGATGCCGTGCGGAAGGCTGCTTCCGCCACATCGCGCGGAACGCCCTCGATCTCGAACATCACGCGCCCCCGCTTTACGGCGGCGGTCCAATACTCCACGTTTCCTTTGCCCTTGCCCATGCGCGTTTCCAGCGGTTTTTCAGTTACCGGCCTGTCAGGGAAAATCCTAATCCATATCTTCCCGCCCTTTTTCATCTTGCGCGATATCGCGACGCGGACGGCCTCTATCTGCCTCGCGGTGATCCAGCCGTTCTCCAGCGCCTGCAGGCCATACTCGCCGAAGTCCACCTTCGTGGCGCCCTTTGAGATCCCCCTGAGCGGGGTAAGGTGCGGCTTGCGGTACTTCACTCTCTTAGGCTGAAGCATCGCCCGCTACCTCCTCTCCCTGGCCGCCGGCTGCTGAGACGCCTCCGGCTCCACCACGAGCGGACGGTGCATTACCTCGCCCTTGTATATCCAGACCTTGACGCCGATGACGCCGTATATCGTGTGGGCCTCAGCGAAGCCGTAGTTGATGTCGGCCCTCAGGGTGGACAGGGGGAGCTGCCCTTCCAGGTACCATTCCGTCCGGGCTATCTCCGCGCCCCCGAGCCGTCCGGCCGTCTGAATCTTTATGCCAAGGGCGCCGGACTTCATAGCGCGGAATATGGCCTGCTTCATGGCCCGCCGGAAGCTGATCCTGCGCTCCAATGCCGACGCCACGCCCTCGGAAACGACCTGCGCCTCGCTGTCAGGGTTCTTTATCTCCTGTATGTTGATCATTATGCGCCCGCCGGTCATCGCCTGCAGCTCGTCCCGTATGGCCTGGATCTCCGCGCCGCCCTTGCCGATCACGACGCCTGGCCTCGCGGTGAAAACGGTGAAGCGCATGACGTTCCCGATGCGCTCGATCTCTATCCTGCTGATGCCGGCGTTCGCCCAGCGCTTTTTGAGCCATTTGCGAAGCTCCAGGTCCGCGTGGAGGTTCTTGGCGTAGCTGCGCCCGTGCGCGTACCAGCGCGACTCCCAGTCGTAAATGACTCCCAGACGATAACCTACCGGGTGAACTTTTTGACCCACTGTTCAGCCCTCCTTATTTTTCCGCCACGACGACGGTGATGTGGCTCGTGTGATGCCTGAAAGCGTGCGCCCTGCCGTGAGAGACGGGGCGGAACCTCTTCATATACGCGCCCTGGTCCGCCGTGGCCCTGACCACTGTCAGCTTGTCGATGTCGAGCCCAAGGTTGTGCTCCGCGTTAGCGAGCGCGCTCTTTAAGACCTTCTCTATGTACCTGGCGCCCCTGTTAGGGGTGAACTTCAAAGCCACGACAGCGTCTGACGCTTTCTTGCCCCTGATAAGCTCCAGAACCTGACGCGCTTTGTCGGTCGATATGCGGACCTGCCATGCCATTGCCTTTGCTTCAGCCGCCATCGCCGTTACCTCTTCACCTTTGAGGAGCGTTCCTGCCCGGCGTGCCCGCCGAACCTGCGCGTCGGGGCAAACTCGCCGAGCTTGTGTCCGATCATGTTGTCGCTGACATATACGGGTATATGGATCTTCCCGTTATGGACCGCTATCGTATGTCCTATCATCTCGGGCGTGATGCTTGACCGCCGCGCCCAGGACTTGATGACCCTCTTCTTGCCGGTCTCATTCATGTCCTCTACGCGCTTAAGGAGTTTCGGATCGACATACGGTCCCTTTTTAAGTGAACGTGCCATACCTTGATACCTCCTGCCTACTTGCCGCGCCTGCGGACGATGAACTTATCCGACGGCTTGCGCTTGCGCGTCCTGTAACCCTTTGCCGGCGTCCCCCAGGGTGAGACGGGGTGCTTGTGGGACTTGCTGCGCCCCTCGCCGCCGCCCATCGGGTGATCCACCGGGTTCATCACCATGCCCCGGACGTGGGGCCTGCGGCCCTTCCAGCGCGTACGCCCGGCCTTGCCGTAGACCACGTTTTCGTGATCCTCGTTGCCGACCTGCCCTATCGTGGCCGTGCACTCCAAGAGGACGAGACGGAGCTCGCTCGACGGCATCCTGACGAAGGCGTACTTGCCCTCCTTGGCCATCAGCTGCGCCGACGTCCCGGCGGAGCGCGCCAGCACCGCGCCGCGGCCTGGCTCCAGCTCGATATTGTGGATCACCGTGCCGTCCGGTATGTCGCGGAGCTTCAACGCGTTGCCCGGCTTGATGTCAGACCCTGGGCCAGCCGTTATAGGGTCGCCGACCTTGAGGCCTACCGTGGCGATGATGTAGCGCTTCTCGCCGTCGACGTAGTTCACGAGCGCGATGCGCGCGGAGCGGTTGGGATCGTACTCTATAGCGGCGATCTTGCCGGGGATCCCGGTCTTGTCGCGCTTGAAGTCTATTATCCTGTACAGCTTCCGCGAGCCGCCGCCGCGATGGCGCATCGTGATCCTGCCGGTGTTGTTGCGCCCGCCCGAGCGGCTGATGGACTCCAGGAGGCTGCGCTCAGGCCGCGTCTTCGTGATCTCCGCGAAGTCCGGGCTGGTCATGAAGCGGCGGCCAGGCGTTGTAGGACGATATTTCTTTATACCCATCTCATTTCCCCCCTACGCGCCAGCGCCGTCGAAAAATTCGATGCGCTCTCCCGGCGCCAACGTGACAATGGCTTTTTTCCACGAGCGCGAGCGTCCTAAAAATCTGCCCATCCTCTTTGGCTTCGAGGGCATCCTCAGCGTGTGCACGCTCGTCACCTTCACCTTGAAGACCTCCTCGACGGCCTTGCGGATCTCAATCTTGTTGGCCTGCTGGAGGACCTCGAAGGTGTACTTGTTATGGGACATCAGCCTGCTGCTCTTCTCGGTCACGACCGGGCGGACGATTATGTCATGCGCTAGGGCTATCATATCCCGAACACCTCCTCGAGTTTTCTGACAGCCTCCGGCGTCGCTATGAGCTTCTTGTGGTTCAGAAGGTCATACACGTTCACGCTGTCAACGTGCAGGACGTGCGCGCCGGGTATGTTGGTCACCGACTTCGTGACGGCCCTGTCGCTTTCGTGCAGCAGGAATAGCGGCTTCTTCGGGCAATCGACCTTTTCGAGGAAGCTCACGAACGTCTTCGTCCTAGGGCTTTCGAGGCCGAACTTGTCGATGACGAGCACGCCGTTCTCCTGCGCCTTGAGCGTCAGGGCGCTTCTCAGGGCTATCCTGCGAATCTTTTTGTTGACCTTCTGGTGATAGTCGCGGGGATGCGGCCCATGAGCCACGCCGCCGCCCGTCCACAGCGGCGAGCGGTTGCTGCCGGCGCGGGCACGGCCCGTATGTTTCTGTCTCCACGGCTTGCGGCCGCCGCCGCGGACATCGCCGCGGTCCTTCGTGTTGTGGGTGCCCACCCGCCTGTTCGCGAGCTGCGCCACGACTACCTGATGCATCGCCGGGACGTGGACAGGGGATTCCCATATGTTCCCGCAGAGCTCGAAATCCCCTATTACATCGCCGTTTATGTTTACCTGTTTGACGACTGGCATTTTACTGGCCCCCTCGCCCTAAGCCTTCAGCGCTTCTTGGGCGGTCTTGTAGATAAGCACTAGCTGCTCGTTCGCCCCCGGCACTGAGCCGCGAATGAGGATGAGGTTATTCTCCGCGTCTACGGAAAAAACCGTGAGCCCCTTCGTAGTGACCTGCTCGCCGCCCATGCGGCCTGCCATCTTCTTGCCCTTGAAGATGTGCCCGGGGTAGCTGTTGGCGCCGCTCGAACCTGGCTTCCTGTGCACCTTCGAAGCGCCGTGGCTCGCCGGGCCGCCGGAGAAGTGGTGTCTCTTCATGCCGCCTGCGTACCCCTTGCCCTTGCTCACGCCGCGAACGTCCACCAGCTCGCCGTCGCTGAAAATGGAGGCCTTGATCTCCTGCCCCACCTCGTAGCCGGAGGCGTCGTCCACGCGAAACTCCCTGAGCCAGCGCTTCGGCGCTATGCCCTTCTTGTCGAAATAACCCTTCTTGGGCTTATTCAAGCTGCCCGGCCTAGCGTCGGCGAAGCCAAGCTGAACGGCAGAGTAGCTGTTCTTTTCCGGGGTGCGGATCTCAACCACGGGACAGGGGCCCGCCTCTATAACCGTTACCGGCACGGCCTTGCCTTCGGAGTCGAAGACCTGCGTCATTCCCACTTTTTTCCCCAGAACACCAATGCTCATCACCTTCACTCCTTTCAGATCGAGCGGCTTGCAAGCGCTTTTCGCGCTACAGCTTGATCTGTATGTCGACTCCAGAAGGAAGGTTGAGCTGCATGAGCGCCTCCATGGTCTTCTGTGTCGGGTCAATTATGTCGATCAGTCTCTTGTGCGTCCTGACCTCGTACTGCTCCCGCGCGTCCTTGTCCTTGTGCGGGGACTTCAGTATCGTGAACTTCTTGTTCTCAGTCGGCAGAGGGATGGGACCGAAAACCTTCGCCCCGGTCCTGCCGGCCGTGTCGGCGATCTGAACCGCCGAAGCGTCCAGTACCCGGTGGTCGAATGCCTTGAGTTTGATTCGAATATTCTTTGCCAAATCAGTTCCCTCCAGGGGTCAATTTACTCTAAATAAAGCGTGAGGACTCGCGTCCGGGATAAGCGCGCAGACGCGCGTCTTACGCTAGTATCTCCGTGACGACGCCGGCGCCCACCGTGCGCCCGCCCTCGCGGACCGCGAAACGGAGCCCGGGCTCCATCGCTATCGGGGAGATCAGCTTCAC
>JAIRNC010000064.1 GCA_031258255.1 Synergistaceae bacterium | reverse complement strand
GCGGCGGCTGCAGCGCCGGGGCGCTGGGGCTGGTCGGCCTGACAGCCTTGCCCGGCGTAGTGCTTTCGAAACGGGGCTGGCGCCGCTGACAGCTGTCAGCGGGCATGGGGCCGATAACGTCTCATGCCCGTCGGAGGGATGGCATTTTTTGAACGGCGGCTGGAAAATTGATCTCAGGCCGTACAGTGCTTTCACAGCCCACCTGCAGGGTTTGAGCAGCCCAGGGAAAGGGCGTAATCGGTGCGAGAATTTGAGGGACAGAAAAGCGGGCGGTAAAAAATACTCCGCCCGCCTGATCCTAAATATAAACACCTCTCTTTCATAGCAACGAATGCCGCAAAACCACTTCCGCAAGCAGGCCGGCCGCACTCGTAAGTATTGAAGTAGAAATTACTTCTTTGTCAGCATAAGTCTTTTGTTGGCTGGCCCCGACAACCGCGCCTTAATGCCAACATCCATGCTCATTGGAGCGATATACATGCTTTTAATGGACGACATTAAGGAAGCCGTAGAGCTGAGGCTCGACGGGGACGCGGGCGCCATAGAAGAACTCAAGGCCGCCTGTTTGCCGGGTCGCGTAATGGCGTAGAAATGAGGCTTAAATCCTACGCGCCCGGCAAGCGAGGCCCACGCGCACGTTGGAGCTATGTCGCTTAAATCTGTCGCTTCGTGGTCCTGACATTCGGGGCCAGCATAGCTTTCTGCACCAGACCCTTCTTTCTCAAGGCATTATCCGATCTGTCGATGTTCAGTTTGAAACGCGAAAGGGCGTCCATCAATGATTGAGCATAATCGCTCATGGACTCGGACTGTTTGGCGACGGTTTGCGCGGCCTGGGCCGTTTCTTCGCTCGCGCGACGGATGCTCGATATCGTATTGACCATTTCCATCGTCGATTTAGTCGCGTTGTCAATCCCCGTCGCAACCCCTTTGCTGGAAGCCGCCTGCTCCTTGGCTACGGCCGCGATGCTTTGAATGGAGCCGTTTGCTTTGTTGATTTCAATCATAGCGCCGTCCAATTCTACCTGGGCCTGCTCCGCCTGGGCGATAGTTTCCTCCAGCGCGTGAGCTGCCTCAACCGTCGCATCGATGCTCTCCTGAGCGCCATTCTGGAGTTCTAGGATGATGTTGTTCACATTCTGAGCTGCGTGAGCGGATTCCTCGGCCAGCTTTCGGACTTCTTCCGCAACAACGGCAAACCCGCGCCCGACCTCGCCGGCGCGCGCCGCCTCAATGGCTGCGTTGAGGGCCAGAAGATTCGTCTGGTCGGCGATTCCGGTGATGACCGTGACGAAACCGCCGACGTTCTCGACCGACGAAACCAGTTGCCGGATCTTGTTTTCACTCTCTTTGGAGTTAGTGTCCACGTTATGCATTCCCTGAATGACGTTGTTCACCATTTGGATGGCGCGGTGGGAGACTTCGGTGGTCTGCGCAATGGAAGCAGCGCTGTCCGTTGCCGACTGCGCAACGGTATCCGCTCCGGCGTTCATTTCTTCGACGCCGGCGTTACACTCCTCTAAAGCGATGCTATTGCCCTCGCTCAAAGTTGAAACCTGTTCGACGGAGGCTTTAACTTCTTTCATCAAGGCGTTGGTCTCCTCGGAGATCGCAGAAAGGTTGTTCGCGCCGTTCGACAGGTTCTCCGCGACGGATATGACCTTAGTCAGAGTTTCTTCTTGGGAGCGAATCATCTCAAAGAGCGAGTCTGCGAGGATTCCCAGCTCGTCTTTGCCTTCGTAATGGAAATCTTTCTTAACAATGGTCAAGTCGCCCTCTCCCGCGCGCTGCGCAAGGGCGACGATCGAGGAAAGCGGCTTGGTGATGCTCCGTGAGAGCAGAAACGCGATTGCGACTCCTAATAGAATGGCTGCGACAGCTGCCAAAATCAAGAGCGTGACACACGTGCGCAGGCTGTCCAGCGTCGTCTTCGCGAGTTCGGCGACTTGATCCTGCCCTACTTTCGAGGCGGAGGAACTTGCGGTATTAAGCGATGCCATGGCAGGCGCCCGGTCCGCGTGAATTTTTTGCAGAGCGTTGAAGTCTTCGATGAACGTCAACAGGAATTTTTTGTATTCGGATATTTCATTCAGAAGCACGCTCGTCGCGGTTTGGAAACGAGGCTGGGAGGCGGTATCTCTCAGGTGCTGAAGAATTACCTCTGTGTCTTCAATAGTCTTGCTCACGCTTGAGCGCAGCGTCGCCACATCATTGTTCGAGATATTGCGCAAAATCGTGTAGCGGAGAAGCAGAATGTTAGTTCTGATAATCTGCGCTGAATCCAGGACGGACATGTGTTCCTCTGTCGCCCTGCCGTTTCGGAGTTCGTCAGTCACGTAGGCAAAAAGATCCTTCACATACGAAACGCTTGATTCTGTCAATTTCTCGCCCTCATTCACAAGAATGCCGAATGTCGCGTTCTTTTTCTGGATGGCTTTTTCTGTCGCTTCCAACATCTGGAAGTAAGTGTCGATAGTGGGGCCGACGTTATCTCTTGCATAGATTAGAGCCTTCACGTCGGGATAAGAGCCCATAAAACCGCCAACGTCCGCCAGCCGCTCCTGCACCGACGCTTTTGCGGCGTTGACGGCTCTGATGGATTCCTCCGTTTCGGTGAGCGTCATCGTATCGGCCGCCAGGAAAACTTCGTAGACGGCCTGCTGTCCGTGGCTGACAAGCTCCATTCCTGGGACGACCGCGCTTTGCATGTAACTGTTATCCGCCTGAAGAGCCGCCAAGCTGTCCCACGTCATGGCCACGGCAAAGGAAAAAACCGCCAGAACCAAGCAGAAACCCAACAACAGTTTTGTGCTTATTTTCATATTTCTCCACACCTCGTACCACCTCCTAGATCGACTTATTTTTGCAATCCACATTTCGTAGTGATGTTTTGTTCTTTTTAGTTTCTGAATTTACCGCTAGAATATACTATGTAAATCTTTGCAGCACAACATCTTATCTGATATTTTTCTTGCTTTCGTAGGAAGGTTTATGACTTTACAGCCATATTTTAAACACGCTTGCATATCGCGCCGCCATGTCAAATCGCCGGGCTATTGTATAATGGCGGTACGGCTCAGGCGGTTGCGCCGCTAAACCCGGCAGTCATATTTTTTTGAAAAGAGTGTGGGCATTGGACGACAGATTGATTGAGGTAACGCGAGGGCTGGTCAAGATATACGGCGTCTCGTTGCTCGAAGACCCGGAGCGCCTCGGGCAGTTGCTGGAGGACAAGTGCGAGGGGCGCGGGCGGGAGATCTTCCTGCTCTCATTCGCGCTCCGCGACATCATAAAGGACGGACGGCTGCCCAGCGCGGACGAGCTAGCCTCTCGCCGAGCGGACGCGTCTGATGGGCTATGCTCGCGGCTGGGCTTTTCCCGTGAGTCTGCCGAGTGGGCGGTCGACGCGATTGCGTCCATCCTCGAGGCCGGCGCCGCGGCCACCCCGGCCAGCCAGATCGAGGCCCGCCGAGGATTCCTGAGCGGCATAGAGGACGCGGGCTGGGGCCTGGCGAAGCGCCCGCGTACCGCGCCGCTGCGCAAAAAGGCTTTCAGGAACGGATTTCTGCTCCTCTGCATACTGTCGCTCTTTTTAGCCCTGTTCGTCCGCGTGACCGGCGCGCGCGTCACGCAGGCAGACGAGCACAGGCTGCTCTTTTTAGCCCACCTCTCCGGGCCGGAGGCGGCGCTTGGACACGTGCGACTGAAGGGCGCCCAGCTCGCGGCTGACCAGATAAACGCCCTGGGCGGGGTCAAGGGCAGGATGATCCGCATCCAGGCGCAGGACATGCCGCAGGACCCAGCCCAGGCTGCCAGCGCCGTCTTGGACATTTTGAGCCAGAGCAGGGCCACGGCGGTCATCTCGTCCTGCAACGACGGCGTGAACATATCCTTAGCAGCCATCGCTGACAAAAACGAGATCCCCATCATATCGACTGAGTCCGGCAGCGCCGGCGTCACGATGGCGACCGACGAGAGGCCGCGCCTGTACTCGTTCAGCGTCACGCCGGATGACGCCTACGTGGGCAGGACGCTGGCCTACTTCCTATCGCAGGGCCTGAGGCGCAAACGGAGCGCCGTGCTCTTCCGGGCTGGCGACGAGGCGTCATCCGAGATAATGGAGTCTTTCACGGCTGAAAACGCGGCGTCCGGCGGCGACGCAGCTTATGTCTCGTCGTTCGGCGCCAGGGGGGTGACGCGGGAGGACGCGGAGCGGATACGGTCATCCGGGGCGGAGGCGGTTGTATTCGTCTGTGGGCTTGACATAGGCGTGGCGAGGTCCATGAAAACCCTGCGCGGCGCCGGCTACAGCGGGACCGTCCTAGGGCTGGGCTACGGAGCGGTTTTGCGCGCGGAGGCCGGGGATGCCCTGGACGGCAGCTGGTGGATCCTCCCCGCGTCGATGGACGACCCGCAGTTGCTGTCGTTCCAGACGAGCTACCGTGACAGGTACAACGAGCGCGTCTCCTGGGAAGATTTCCCAGGGGCGATACTGGCGTTCGATGCAGTCCGATGGGTGGCAGACGCGCTTTTCAGGACCAAGGGCTTTCAGGGGGAGGCCCTCCGCCACGCGCTTCTGTCCACGCAGAGCTTGGCACTGGCCCACGCGACGCTCACGATGGATCCAAGGACGCACGCCCCTTGGAATAAAGCCTTCGCTCTGATATACTGTAGCGACGGCAACGAGAGATTTCAAAAGCGCTTCCGGCCAAAATAGTGGCAGCAAAAATAATACGTATTATTGCGCTGACATGGGCTGAAATTGTTTTTGTTACGTGATAGAATTGCGTCAGGCTGGCTGATGTCCAGCGCAACACTGTTTGAAATTTTCCGAGAAACGGCAGGAGGTAGACGCATGAGGCTTTTGACGCGCTCCGATTACGATGGTCTGATGTGCGCGGTTCTTTTGAAAGAACTCGACATGTACGGCGACGTTGAATTTGTCCACCCAAAGGACATACAAGACGGCTTAGTGCCAGTGACAAGCGAGGATATCTTGGTGAATGTCCCGTATGTCCCGGGCTGCGGCATCTGGTTCGACCATCACACCAGCGAGGCGGAGCGTGGAGTCGCGAATGACGCGGTTTTCGTGGGGGAAAGCCGCCCTGCCCCGAGCTGCGCCAGGGTGATATACGATTACTACGGTGGTGACGACGGGAAGCTCGGCAAGTACAATGAGATGGTCGAGGCCACCGACAAGGCCGACTCCGCGCAGTTCACGAGGGACGAGATACTGAACCCTCGCAGGTGGGACCTGCTCTCGTTCATCATGGATCCCCGCACTGGGCTGGGACGTTACCGCGACTACAGGGTATCCAACTACCAGCTCATGATGATGCTGATAGAGGAGCTCCGCAGCAAGACGGTGGACGAGATACTCGAAATAGAGGACGTGCAGGAGCGCGTGAGGCGTTACGAGGATCATAAGCCGCATTTCTTGCAGATGATGTTCGAGTACTCGACGGCGGCGGGCGACGTGATCGTGACGGACCTGCGGGACGTCCCTGAGACCTACGTCGGGAACAGGCACGTGATATACGCCCTCTACCCCTACCAGAACATCAGCATCCGCATATTCGACGGCAAGGACAAGGCGTTTTGCGTGCTCTCCGTCGGCTACAGCATACTGAACAGGACATCGACCGTGGACGTTGGCTCGCTGATGCTGAAGTACGACGGCGGCGGACACAAGGCCGTTGGAACCTGCCAGGTGCCATACGATAGGGTCGACGAGATCCTGGACGAGATGCTGCACTATATCAACATCGAGCACAAGACCGGGAAAAAGTGAGCGGGTTGTGACGGCGACGGCAGAGGACGGCTCCAGGCGAACGCCTGGAGTTTTTGTTGGTGGCGGAATGACATCGGCTGCCATCGAAATAGGCACGAACTCCATAAAGCTCCTGGTCATGAAGGGCGGCGCGGCCCGCGCTGTCGTCCTGGCCGACCGCAACGAGATAGCGCGCCTGGGGGAGGGGGCCGCGGCGAGTGGGCGTCTCTCAGAGGCCGCTATGGAAAGGGCCGTGCTAATTATCGCCGACATGGCCGACAGGGCCCGTTCGCTCGGTTGCGAGCAGCCGCTCGCCATAGCCACCCAGGCCCTCCGGGCCGCCTCAAACGCGGAGGATTTTAAGAGCCGCGTAAAGCGAGAGTGCGGCGTCGATTTAACGGTAATCTCCGGCGAGGAGGAGGCGGACCTCTCCTTTCGCGCCGTCCTGTCCGCCCTCCCTGGGGGCGCCGGGCGGATATGCGCCTTCGACGTGGGCGGCGGCAGCAGCGAGATCGTGACGGGGAGCGCCAGTGGCGTAGCTTACCGCCGAAGCGTCCCGGTGGGGGCGCTCTCGTTGCACGACGAGTTTTTCAGCCAGTCGGGCCGGAGCGGGCCGGTCTTAGCCCGTGTCTTGGAGGCTGCCGCCGGCAAGGTGCGCATGGCGCTCAGGGACGAGGCGTCCGGCGGGCTTGCCGAGATCCCGGGGATTAGAGACGCGGCGATATGCGGCGTGGGCGGCACGATCACGACTCTCGCCGCCGTCGCGCTGTCGGTCGACCCGTATGACGTCGCCAAGGTGTCAGGCACAAGGCTATCCATCAACGAGATACAGCGCCAGATAGAGATGTTCGCCGCGACGAGCGTCCCAGAGCGCGCGCGCATAAGGGGCCTCAACCCCAAGAGGGCCGACATAATCTTAGCAGGCGCGTGCATCGTGGCCGAGTTGCTCGGTTACGCGGGAGCAGAGGGCGTGATCGTCCTCGACCGCGGGGTAAGGTATGGGGTCATGGAAAAATATTTCAACCTGAAATAGGGCAGATTCGCCCGCACTGCTTCACGCTTGCCTCGCTCGTCGTCCTCAGCGTACGGAAAAGTACGCTTCCGGGCGCTCGTTCGGCAATCCCTCGCATTGCCGGCGTTTACGCGCCAAACGCCGCTTGTTTGACGGGGAAATTCAGGATATAATCACTGCAAATTATAGTAAGGGGTGATTTGAAATGCAGGAGTACGATTATAAGAGGGTTTCAGCCACCGGGGACATTGCGTTACAGGGGTTCATGACTAAGGTTTACATGTGGATGGGGTTCGGCCTTCTGGCCACTGCCGCGGTCTCATATTACACGGCCTCGTCGCAGCAGATACTCCGTTTCCTCTTCTTCGACCACGGGATGGTGCCGTTTTGGATCCTGGCGGCTGCGGAGCTTGGGATCGTCTTTTATCTGTCGAGCAGGATAGCCAAGCTCAGCCCGGCGACTGCGAGCGCGCTCTTCTTCGTCTACTCGGCGCTGAACGGCCTCACCATCGCGCCCATTTT
>JAIRNC010000035.1 GCA_031258255.1 Synergistaceae bacterium | reverse complement strand
GGACGAAGCGTACTCGACCTCTATGACAGCTCCGTCTTCCGTTGGAACGTGCCCTGTCATCCATGTTATTTTGCCGGTTGATGAATCATAAGTAAAATCATTTGCGCTCCCTTCAACGTAAGGGACTCCCTTCACGGTGAGCGAGAGGATGCTTGGCGGATATGTTGTGCCGGTTGCGGCTTTCGGAAGGAACGTGGTGTTGCCGTCTGAAAGCGAGTACGCTAAAGTCTCACTGCCTTTTTCCCCCGTGTTGCCGGTGCCGCTTGAGGCGCTCTCTATGACGAGGCGATTGTCGATGAGCTGAGCGGTGACATCTATCCTGTCGCCGTTCTGATCCTTCGCGAGGGCGATGCTCTGGTTTATGGTCCTCAGCGTGTCCGACGCTGTGACCTTTATCTCGGTGACCTGCGCGCCGACCCGGATTTTAAATGTGCCAGTAAGCCCTAACGGCATGGTCAGGTCGCTCTGGCGGTCCGAGTAAACCTGCTGCTTCTGGGCTATTTGCGTAACGTCGATCTTCCACTGCGCTATCTCCGCGTCCGCGGTGACCGTGGCCTTCACGATGTCAGCAGCGTTCGATGCCTTGAACGTGTTGGATAGGCCTTGCGGTATGGTTTGCCCCGCGTTCCTGACGTTGAACTCAGCCGTCTTCGACTTGAACATGCTCGGTATGCGGAGCGTGGTGAGAGAGTTCCGCAGCTTGAAGAGCGAACTGGAGAACTCCTCGTAGAGCGACTTCTTGTACTCGAGGGTGTCTATTTTTGATTGCCACTGTTCAGCGGGTTTCTGTGCCGCCGCAAGAGTCTTGGAGATGATCTCGTCCCATGAGATGCCCGACGATATGCCGGTGACTTGAAAGAGCGAATCTGACATTTTATTCTCGCCTCCCTGCGTTGCTGGAGATATGACACGCTATCTCCCTGTTTATCGGTCGCTTCCCGCGCCGTCTTGAGTCCGCACGCTAAACATGCCACAGTTACCCTGGGCAAATTATAGCAAATGAATTACAAAATGCACAAAAAAATCAGCAAAACTACTTAGTGATTATGGCCGGGATTATGGCCGCCCATAGCCGCGGCCGTCATGTGCCGGCCGCGGCTATGGGTTCGGGATGCGATAGGCCTGTGACGATAAATCAGCCTTTTGGGGATCTCCGGGCTATTTTAAGCGCGGCCAGCGCCGATGCCGGGATGAGAAGCAGGCCGGACGCGCCGGCGTCGCACCCGCCGCCCGAAGAGCCGCCGCCGGATGAGCCGGATCCGTCATCCTTACTCCCGATCGGCGCCACGTAGAACGAGATGTCCCACGCGTCGTTTTTATTCCCGTCGCCCATCGCGAGGTAGTCGTGGCTGTAGCCAGGCACAGCGCTGCTGTCACGCAGCGTCTTTAGCCCCGCGTCATCGTCCAGCAGCATCACGACGAAGCTGAGTGTCACCATGTGCCTCTCCTCGTCCACGAACACCTTGACGGCCTTTTTTTCGAGAGCGTCCTTGTCAGAGAGCCACGCTAAAATATCCGTCCTCTTGCCCTTCGACGAATAGGAGTAGAGGCTGTAGTTTTCGGCGAAGGCAGCCATGACGCTGCCGCTCTCTTTGAACTCCTCCACCAGCGCGTCCCATTTGGGGCCGATAAACCTGTGGTCGCCAGGGAGGTTGAAGGTGACGTGGAGCGGGAGGATGCCGGTGACGTCGTTTGACCGCAGCATCGCGTCCGGCATGGCGGCGTTCACCTTTATCGTGCCGATGGCGTCCGCCGTCACGAATACGCCGGTGACCGAGGCCGCGCTCACCACGTCAGCGGAGGGCATGACGATCCGCTTGACGCCCAGGCTGCGGGCGGCTTTATTGTGGAAGTCCGGGTCGGACGGGAGCAACTGGAAGCCGGTGACGTTGTAGACGTCCCCGATCGACTGCCCTCGGTTTACGCCGAAGATCAGCGGGTGCGCCAGATCCAGGTCGTACGGGTTGAGCGGCGCGCCGCCGTCACGGGGTACGGCGTACACGGTAAAGACGTTGCGCTTGCCGCCCGTCACGTCGAAGGACTGGTCATAGGTCGTGATGAGGCCGGGCGCCATGTGGCTCAGCTCGTGCAGCCTGATGTCCGGGGATATGTCCTTCACGTCTGTCGGCAGATCCATGGTCCATTTCTTAGGGAGCAGCGTCTCCCGCTTCCCCATGAGGTCGTACCGGTCAAGCTCGTACCTTATGCCGCAGAAGTTCCTCACCTGGGTCACGAGCCTGTAGTCGGCCGAAACGAGGTTGATGTTCTCGCCTCGCGTCGGCACGAAAACCCAGTCGTCGCCCCAGACCTCTTTGTCCTCGTCCACCGCCCACGAGAATTGGTCGTAGGCCGCGATGCTGCCGCGCTCGTCGCGCACCGCCGTCCGGAAGAGGAGCGGCGCCTGCTCCGCCGAGCCATTCTTGACGTTGGCCAGCACAAGCGGTATCAGGAGCGCCTGGGACGGCGGGTAGTCCGGGTCCTGGTCGAATCTCATGTAGACGCGCTCTGTCCCGTACAGGGAGGCGTTCCTTGCCTTAGCCAAGTCGAACTGATATCGCCTTGCTGCTGTAAGCGATGTGCCCGAGAGCGTTGTCCTGGTGGCGCTGTACGCGTCCCCCACAATCGTCACGACCTGGTCGTAGGCGCCGTCCTGCGCTTCTTCGCCCGTCCGGGCGAACTCCACTACTGGCGAGGTCTCAAAGCCAGGGAGCGCCGCGAAGATGAAACGTATCGGTTCGCCATCGTTCACGATCTTGTTTGCCACAGCGTTCATGATGTATATATGGTCACGCGCGTTCACGATGTCGCCGCTGGTTTGTATGTCCTCGCCGTGTCTGCCGCCCACCGGCGCGCCCACGGAGTTCATACGGTCGGTCACGGCCACCCACTGCGCGCCCTGACCGCTGGATCCGGAAATGTCGTCGAACCTGTAATAGTGGATATCGCCCTGGACATAGGCATAGCCAGGCTCCCCGGCCTGCGCGAGCAGCAGGGCCGTCAAAAACACCGCCGCAAGCAAGTTCTTCGTCTTCATCACGCACAGCATCTCCCTCATTTTTTTTCAATCAAAAAGATTGCGAGTCCAAAAAGCTGACGGACACACGGTAATTATATATGCATTTCGGATCTTTTCTCGTCAGAAATTACGCCAGTTCGCCGAGGCCGACCGATGTTATAATGTTCGTCACAGTTGCTGTTGTCAAACAGGGCAATGGTTTATATTATCTATCTGACAAGCGGGATCGCCATCAAGGGCGATTTTTTGTGAGGGGCATGAAGGCAAGATTTTAAGTCCTTGCCTAAAAACGGAAAGGGGAGTTTTTTATGGATTGGAAAAGAGCAGGTCTGTACGCGGGTATTTTCGCTCTTGGGGGCGCGGCTTACGCGGCGGCCTCCAGCGGGCTGGGCAGGTGGGCCGCGGTGAGCGTCGTGCGCAAGGGGATCAAGCTCAAGGAGTGCGTCGCTTACAGTGTGGGATCCGCGAAGGAAGGCTTCGAGGACATCGTGGCGGAGGCGAAGGCCGGGGAAGGCGCCGCTTGCTGCTGCATCCCGGAAGAAAACGAATGACTTCCGAAAAGCATGGATTATAGGATAGTCCACGAGCTGCCCGGCCGCATCCGGCTTAAGTGCCGCAGGGGGCACGCCTTCACGGAGCACGAGGCCGGCGTCATCGAGTATCTCCTTGAGGCGCAGGACGGCGTGCTGGAGGTTGCGGCATCGCATGTGACGGGCAGCGTGCTCGTCTTGTACGACTGCGGCCACAAGGGCGGGCAGGACAGGGAAAGAATACTGGCGGCCGCGTCGGCGATCGACAGATCATATCTGGAGGGCGAGTCGCTGCCGGCAAAATACCGTGAGCCGGGGATCGCCCTGGGCACGTGCGCCCTCTTTGCGCGGAGCGCCCTTGGCAGGCTGCTGCCCATGCCTGTGCGGGTCGCGATAAACGCTGTGCGATTTCTGCCGTTCCTGTTGCGCGGGCTGAGGTCGCTCGCCTCCGGGAAGCTCGACGTCTCCGTCCTGGACGCGTCCGCGATAGGCGCTTCGATGGTTCTGGGCGACGTAGGCACTGCGTCCACCATCATGACACTGCTCTCCTTCGGCGACATGTTGGAGGGCTGGACGAAGGAGCGCTCAAAGAGGAAGCTGGCGGAGGGGCTTGCGTTCTCGTGCGACACCCTGTGGGTGGAGCGCGACGGCGTCCAGATGGAGATACCGGCGTCGGACGTGAAGGTCGGATGCGAAGTAGTGGTAAGGTCTGGCGCGGTCATACCGGTGGATGGCACGGTGACGCGGGGCGAGGCCTCCGTGAACCAGTCGGTCATGACCGGCGAATCCCTGCCGGTACACAGGTACCCTGGTACGTCCGTCTACGCCGGCACGCTGGTCGAGGAGGGGGAGCTGCTCGTAAAGGTCACGGCGTTTGACAGGGGGACGAGAGTGTCCCGGATCGCCATGATGATCGACGACTCTGTGGCCATGAAGGCCAACGTCCAGGGGCAGGCCGAGATGCTGGCCGACGCCGTGGTGCCTTACAGCTTCATGCTGGCTGGCGCGGTGTTTTTAATCACGGGGCGTCTGCGCAAGGCCGTGTCCGCCCTCCTGGTGGATTATTCCTGCGCCATAAAACTCTCGACGCCGCTTGCCATACTCTCCGCCATGAGGGAGGGCGCGCGCCTGGGCATAGTGGCGAAGGGTGGCAGGATACTCGAAAAGATCGCAGAGGCGGACACAACCGTCTTCGACAAGACCGGGACGCTGTCGGTCGCCTCCCCGTCCGTCGCAAAGGTCGTGCCGTTCGGCGGCTGGACGCGCGAGAGCGTCCTGCGCACGGCAGCCTGCCTTGAGGAACACTTCCCGCACTCGATTGCGAGGGCAGTGGTGAAAAAAGCGGAGGAGGAGGATCTCAAGCACAGCGAGGAACACGCGGAGGTGGAGTACGCCGTGGCTCATGGCATCGTATCCAGGATCTGCGACTCCAGGGTGATAATAGGCAGCGAGCACTTCGTGCTCGAGGACGAAAAGATCCCCGTCTCCGACCAAGAGGCGTCCGTGATCGCCGCGCTCCCGCCGAACCAGTCCATGCTGTATCTGGCTGTAGGGGGTCGCCTGGCCGGCGTTCTGTGCGTGGAGGATCCGCTCCGCAGCGAGGCGAAGGAAGTGATCACGCGCCTCCGCGGCGAGGGCATCCGGAGGATAGGGATGCTCACCGGCGACCACGAGCGCTCCGCCTCTCACGCGGCACAGGCCCTGGGCGTGGATTTTTACGGTTCGTCGATGCTCCCTGAGCAGAAGATAGGATACATCGAAAAGCTCCGCGCCTCCGGGGCGAAGGTCATCATGGTCGGCGACGGCATAAACGACTCGCCCGCGTTGGGGGCGTCGGACGTGGGCATGGCGATGAAGGAGAGCGCTGACATAGCACGCGAGGTGTCGGACGTCGTGATAACGAGGGGCGGCCTGGAGAGCGTCCTCACGGCACGGAGGCTCGCCTCCGGCGTCATGAGGCGGGTCTACGGCAATTACGTCTTTATCGTCCTGATAAACTCCGCGTTGCTGGCGCTGGGCCTGGGCGGGATCATAACCCCATCCGCGTCGGCGCTGCTGCATAACGCGTCCACCATCGGGGCGAGCGCGATGAGCATGATGCCGATCTTAAGGGACGGCGGCCCGGACGGGCGCGATGACCGGTAAACATGGCGCGTTAAGGCATCCTTGCATGGCCGGCGCTGCGTTATGCCAATTCGAGAGAAGGGCCTTAAGCCATTTGGATAGCAGACGAACAGCATGGGCCCTCTCATGGCAGATCCACCCCTCAATCGACGTCGTAGTCGAGGCTGTCCGTCAGGCTTGGCTCTGGCGCTGGGGACGACGCCGGGGCGGTCTGGTTTATGTTCACGGTAGGCGCCGGAATTTGCGGGAGCTCCATCGTCCGAATCGACCAGACCAAAATGACGACGGCGGCCAGAAGGGAGGCGAACCCCACGACGTTAGCCAGGGCGTAGCCGTGTATCCGGCTGTTCGACTCCTTTATCTCCCGGGCCAGCTTCTCGATCCGCGCCTCCGCCTTTTCGTTGTCCTCCCGGAAGCGCATCTCCGTCCTCTCCGAGCTTTCCTTTATCGACCTTATGAGGAGCTCGGCCTCGCGCTTGTTCGTCTCGATCTTGAGTATTGTCTCGTTCCTGTTGGCCTCAAGCAAGAGCTCGGTCTTCTCCCTGTTCGCCTCTATGAAGAGCTCGCTCTCCCTCCTGTGCGCTTCGAGCAGGGTCTGGGTCATGTCGCTTGAGTGTTCGATGTTCTCGTCTATCCGTCTCATGCACTCGGCAAGGCGTGTGTCTATCGCCTCCAGCTTGAGGGCGATCCGCGCCGTCTCGGCCTCTGTGATCTCGGGAGTTTTCCCGCGCTTTTTTTCATAGGGCAGGGTCCACTTGAAAAAGCCCGTCCCGCCACCCCTGGAAACGCCTGTAAAACCAAGCATCCCGGCGTTCATGGTGTCCTGGCTGGGCGCGGTCGTCACAGGGTTGTTCGTCCCCAGCGACGCCGAGACGAAGCTCGTGACGTCTGAGACGCCGTTCGGACCTGAAATAGTCATCTCTAGTCCTCTCCCTGGAATTCCGGGTCGCTCTCGCTTTCGTCCGGCGAGCGCGAGAAGTTGAGGAGGAATTCCCCGACGATCCTGGCAGTCCGCTTGGTCATGAGGATCCCGACCTGGAGTTCCTTCTCGATGTCGTTCTTCCCCTTGGCGAACTTCCTCTTGATCTCCTCGTCTGTCTCTGGCCTGTAATCTATCTCGACCGGCAAAACGAACGAATCCACGACAAAGTTGCAGAGGATGTCCCCATTCGTGGCGTTAACTCCCCAGACGCCTGTAGCCGGCACAACGCGGTAGGCCGTGGACTTCGTAAATCGGAAAGTTACCTTGTCATCGTGTTCAGCCATGTCGATTCCCCCCAGATGAGAATGGGAAAATCTTAGCGCATCGGCCTGAGCTTGTCCATTGCCAGGAATCGCTGTTTAAATGTTCTTTTGAGCGAAGATGCCCATTGCAGCCGGAGGTAATTTAATCAGCGGTTCCGTGAGCAACGCGGCTGGGGACAATCAGCCTTCCTGAATTCTTGTCCGAATTCGAAAAAAGTGATAAAATTCCATACAATGATGAATATTTCAAGCTGCATTGACGAGTTTCTCCTATACATGGATTCAACCTTGGCGCGCGCTGACAACACGGTCACTAATTACGCGGTGGACCTGGCGCAGTTTGCGGATTACGCGCAGACTGGCGGCGTCGATTTGCCCTCGTCCATCGACATGGGCCTGCTCAGGGGGTTTATCAGGGAGCTTTCGGGCTACGGCTTTTCGGCCAGCTCCATAGCGCGCAAGCTGTCCGCTGTAAAGGGATTTGTGAAGTTCTTGGTCGAGAGGGGGATCATCGACAGGGACGTGAGCGTCGGTCTGCGCGGCCCCAGGTTGCGCCAGGGGATTCCCCGGGCGCTCGCCTACGAGGACATGATGAAGTTGCTGGACGGAGGGGTCCGGGCCAGCAAAAAAAAGCTGAGGGACTCGCTCATACTCGAACTGCTTTATGGATCAGGGCTCCGGGTGAGCGAGGTCACGTCCCTTGACTGGGATGACGTGGATATATCGGAAAGATGGCTGCGCATATCGGGCAAGGGCTCAAAGGAGCGGCTGGTGCCGTTCAGCCATGAGGCGCGACGGTGCCTCCTCCAGTGGAAAGACGAGCTAGCGGGCAGAGGGCAGTGGCATGATGGGGCGTCCCCGCTGTTTCCGGGAGAGAAGGCGTCGGCAAGCCGCATGACCGAACGCACCGTGCACCGTATAGTAGTCTCTGCGGCGAGGGGCGTGGGCATTTTCGGCGTGACGCCGCACACGCTGCGGCACAGCTTCGCGACCCACATGCTCGAAAACGGCGCGCCCCTCAGGGTGATCCAGGAGCTGCTGGGACACGAAAGCCTGGCCACGACGCAGCGCTACCTGACGGTGACCGCCGAACAGATGAAAAAAAGCTATATGGAGTCGCATCCGCGCTCCGGTCTGGAGGACGCAAGATAAATGCAAAATCACGCGCTGATGGAAGGAACCACTATCGTGTGCGTCAAGAGGGACGGGCGCGTCGCCATGGCCGGCGACGGGCAGGTAACGCTGGGCGCGCAGGTGATAAAGTCGTCCGCCCGCAAGGTGCGGCGGATCAAGGGCAAGGACAGGGGGGACGTGATCGCCGGTTTCGCAGGCAGCACGGCGGACGCGATGACGCTCCTGGAGCGTTTCGAGAAGCAGCTGGACGAACAGCACGGCAGCCTCCTGCGGGCCGCCTCCGCCCTCATGAAGGACTGGAGGACGGACAAATATCTGAGGCGCCTGGAGGCCATGATGATCGTAGCCGACAACGCCGACGTCTTTTTGCTGTCTGGCGCTGGCGATATCCTAGAGCCGGAGAACGGCGTCGCCGCAATCGGCTCCGGAGGGGGATTCGCCCAGGCGGCCGCGTTCGCCATGATCGCGGAGACGGCTCTTTCGGCGGACGAGATAGCCCGCAAGAGCATAGAGATAGCTTCGAAGATATGCATCTATACAAACGACTCGATAATCATGGAGGCGATAGGCTGATGCTTTCGCTAATAGACAGCTCGTCGCTGACCCCCCGCGCCGTAGTGGCGTATCTGGACCGATACGTGGTCGGGCAGGAGGCAGCCAAGCGCTCCGTGGCGATAGCGCTCCGCAACCGCATACGCAGGAAGGCGCTGCCAGAGGACCTGCGGCACGAGATCGCGCCGAAGAACATCCTCATGGTGGGGCCGACCGGTGTGGGCAAGACGGAAATAGCGCGCAGGCTCGCGAAGCTCGTGGAGGCGCCGTTCGTAAAGGTAGAGGCCACGAAGTTCACGGAGGTCGGCTACGTCGGGCGCGACGTGGAGTCCATGATACGCGACCTGGTTGAGGCGTCCGTCCAGATGGCCCGGCGCAAGAGGATCGACGACGTCCAGGACCTGGCGGCCGAGCGGGCCGTAGAGCGCTTGCTGGACGCGCTCCTGCCCGACCAGAAGAAGAAGGAGCGGAACGTCCCTAACGTCTCGGACATCATGAGGATCTTCGGCGTCCTGCAGGACGGCGAGGAGGCCGGGGCGTCCCAAGATGGAGAGGCGTCGCTAGCGTCAGATGCGGAGGAGAGGCCGTCGCACACCCGTGAGAAGATGCGTGAAATGCTCATATCAGGCAAGCTGGATTTCCGCGAGGTCGATATCGACGTCGAGGAGAGCGCCAAGATGGGGATGAACTTAATCGGCGGCGGCATGGAGGAAATGGGGATAAATATCGGCGAGATCATAGGCGGCATGATGCCTAAGAAACTGCGGAGGAAGAGGATGCGCGTCGACGAGGCCCGCAGGATCCTCCAGGCCGAGGAGGCCGAGAAGCTGCTGGATGTCGAGCAGATAAGCAAGGAAGCCCTCGAAAAAGCACAGGAGGAGGGCATCGTCTTCATCGACGAGATAGACAAAATAGCCACTGGCGGCTCGTCGGGCCGCTCCGGCCCGGACGTGAGCAGGGAGGGCGTACAGCGGGATCTTTTGCCGATCATCGAGGGTTCCGCAGTCCAGACGAAGTACGGCCCTGTGCGGACGGATCACATACTCTTCATCGCCGCCGGGGCTTTCCACCAGAACAAGCCCTCTGACCTGGCGCCGGAGCTGCAGGGGAGGCTCCCGATCCGGGTCGAGCTGGGGGCGCTCTCAGAGGAAGACCTCGTCAGGATACTGACGGAGCCGGAGAACAGCCTCATCAGGCAGTACGTGGCGCTCATCGGCTCGGAGGGCGTCGAGCTCGTGTTCTCGGATGGCGCCGTGAGGTCCATAGCTAGGTACGCGACGCTGATGAACTCCCAGATGGAGAACATCGGAGCCCGGAGGCTGCACGCCATGCTGGAGCATCTCCTGGAGGAGGTCAGCTTCAGCGCGAGCGAGCCGGAACAGGCGCGCGTGGTCAAAATCGACGCCGACGTCGTTCGCGGCCGGCTGGAGAGCCTCGTGGAGGACATCGACGCGAGGAAGTATCTGCTTTGAGGTGTTGCCAGCGCCGCTTTGTCAGCGATTTTTTGAATAAATTGTTCGGCTGCGACATCAGAGGAAGGTGTTTTTCATGACGATAAAGGGTGCGCCCGAGGACAGCGAAAAAAATCACGAGACCTCTGAAATGGAGGACCTGCTGGAGAAAACGAGGGCTGTGAGCCGCGTCCTCCAGAACATGACGGGCAGCAGGCTCCCGGACTACCAGCGCATAGCCAGGCTCTTGACTGACCTGTCCTTCGCCAACGTCTACATTATCAACAGGGAGGGGCGTATACTCGGTTATTCCTGGGTAGGGGAGTACACATGCCACGTCATGGAGGATCTATTAAGGGACGGCATGATGCCGGAGGCTTACGTGGACAAGATCAACCTGGCGCGCGAGTCCGTGCTGAACCACACGGACAACGGCCGTTGCGCCTACTCCGACAGGCCCTGCACGTATTCGAACAAACACGCCCTGTACGTGCCGATCGGCGTCATCTCTGAGCGGCTTGGGACCCTGATACTGGCCCGCTTTGGGAAGCGCTTTACAACGAAGGAACTCGTGCTCGCGGAATACCTTTCCACGGTCGTGGGGCTGGAGATACTGAACGAGCGCGGGCGCAACATAGAGGAGCGCGGTCGTGAGCGTCTAGTCGTTCAGATGGCCATGAGGGCTCTCTCGTTCTCGGAGATCGAGTCCATAAAGCACATTATCGAGGATTTAGGCGGCCTTGACGGCGTCGTGGTGGCGAGCCGCGTGGCAGACCGCGTCGGCGTGACGAGGAGCGTCATCGTGAACGCGCTCCGGAAGCTCGGCAGCGCCGGTATAATAGAGAGCAGGAGCCTCGGCATGAAGGGCACCTACATCAAGATCGTGAGTTCCCTTTTCCTGGACGAGCTGGGCATAAAGCTCGACAAGCACCCGGGCTGACGCGCCACGGATCGCCCCAGGTTAAAGATAACGCGGCTGGAAGCCGATACTTTGGGAAGACAGGGGGTGAGCGTATGCTGGGGGATTTTACCTGGGGGGTCATAGAAAAGGATTTGTCTGGCCTCGCCAGGCGTTTTGAGGCAACGTCACAGAATATCGCCAACATGAACACTCCGGGATACGCCCGCAAGGAGGTTTCGTTTGAGGATCAGCTCAAGGAGCTGATCGACGCCCCGAGCAAGCTCCCGATGAAGAGGACGAGCCCGAGGCACTTCTCGAACGTCAGGCAGGACCTGGGCGAGGTAAAACCAAGCGAACGGCACGTGGGCTACGAGGTGTACAGGCTTGACTTGAACAACGTGGACCCTGAGACGGAATCGGCCGTGCTGGCGCAGACTCGGATGATGCACCAGGCCATGACCAGGGCGCTGGGCCGCAAGATCTCGATGTACAGAAGAGCTATAGGAGGGGCCGCGTGATGAGGATATTCCGCTCTATCGACATAGCCGGAAGCGGGCTCACGGCGCACAGGCTGTGGATGGACACGATTTCTGGCAACCTGGCTAACGTCAACACGACCCGCACCCCGGATGGCGGCCCTTACGTCCGCCGCGTCCCAGTCTTTCAGGAGCGTCTCCTGGAGGCGGCAGGGGATCAGGACAACCGCATAAAGAAGGGTTGGTTCGGGATGTACTCCAGCTCCGGCGTGAGGGTGACCGACATCGGCACCGACCCTACGCCGCCCCGCCTCGCCTACCAGCCAGATCACCCGGACGCCAACTCAGACGGCTATGTGGCGTTCCCTAACGTGAACGTCGTCCGGGAGATGACGGACATGATGGTGGCCAGCCGCGCCTACGAGGCGAACCTGGCCGTAGTCGAGACTGGCAAGCAGATGTGGAACGGCGGCCTCGACCTGATGCGCGCTTAAGAAACAGCCAGTTAATCAGCGATTCCTGCTAAAGACTTATGCTGACAAAGAAGTAATTTCTACTTCAATACTTGCGAGTGCGGCCGGCCTGCTTGCGGAAGTGGTTTTGCGGCATTCGTTGCTATGAAAGACATTGAAGTCCACTACCACGATGTTTATCATCCTTGGCAGGATCGCGTAATCGTCACCCTTTTTTATCTCCTCCGTATAGCCCCGCCCCCAATAGTGAAGGATGCGGCGCACCAGGTTCTCAGCAAACCCAATTTGCATTAATTCAGTTGTAACCTCGAATTTCCGGGGATCCATTTCGATTAGAGTGGAGATTACCGTGGAGATTCAGGTTTCAAAACCGCAAAACAGCTATTGACAAATCGCTCTATTTGTGTGATTATCCACTGCGATAATCGTACCATGAAGGTACGGGCGTATTACATGATCTATAAAGTAGGAAAAATGCCATGAAGGTATTTGTGCGGTTTAAGCCGCCAATAGCTTCATGGCTTTTTTTATTTTAATTTCACAAGGAGGAGAATGGTCATGGCATGTTTTTTAGTACCTGCGGCAGAGGCGATAGTACTAACTATTGCGAGAAAGGTTATGCTGAAAGAAAAGGATTCAGACGCGTCAAAGCCTGTTTCGGCGGAAAGCGTTAAAATTCCCTTTTCAAGAAAGCTTAAATGGCTGACGAACCTGCTTTGGGGCGGTTCCGCCCTGTTGGCGTTTGAACACGTGTGGCACGGCGAAGTAACTCCGTGGTTTCCATTCCTGACGGCGGCGGCAGACCCCGGCGACGCTGCGGAAATGTTGCACGAGATGGCTACGTCCGGTGTAGCGATGGCGATCCTTGTGACGATAGTTTGGCTGGCCATGCTCGCCGTTACGGGCGCGGCGGAGAAGAAAGAAATCGAAGCGCGGCTTGCCGCGCGCTAAGGAGAATTCTTATGACTTTGCTTACAACCGTATTCGCGGCGATAGTTTGTACGATTGTTTGGTACAAAAATATGCCGGACGATAAAATGAAAGTTGGCATTTTGTGCTTTATGTATTGGGGCGCGTCGCTGATGTGGCTGATTGACGCGATTGCCGAATATCTGGAAGTACAAGCGGAATATTTTAATCCCGACCCGCTCAGTATGCTGAACGATCTGTATCTTGGGCTTTCCGTCGTCGCGCTTGGGCTGATTATCTGGCTGGCAATTCTGCTCGTGAAAGACCCGAAAGGCGCGCTTCGGGCGGCTTTGTTCAAGGGAAAGTAGGGTTGGAGTTTTTGAACGAAAGACGATCCCGCCGCGAACCTCAAAGGACGGAATAGTTTTTTGCCCGTATGGAGGGGTATAAAATACACAACACATTGGAAGAATGTAAAAAAACGTGGGGATCCATCGGCGTCGCGGAGCGGGTGGAGTTAAATACAAGGTGGATCCGGTACTACCAATACATCGCGAAGCAATGTCAGGATGGCGCGGATGGCGAATCGGGTTTTAATCCCCACGCTGAGGAAGCGGTAAGCTATCTCGCGAAGGGCGGCTGGCTGAAAGACGTTGCGTCGGTGATAGACATCGGCGCGGGGACAGGCTCTTATTCGCTGTCTTTCGCAAAACAGGGCTGCGCCGTGACCGCGCTCGATATGGACGGCGTTTCCCTTTCGGTCCTTGAACGTCGGGCGGAACAACTCGGCCTGAAAAGCATTCACTGCGTTGAGGATATGTGGGAGAACTATCGGAGCGGCAAGAAGTTTTCGCTTGCGTTCAGCGCGATGTGCCCCGCCATTTGCAATTACGACGAATTGCTGAAAATGGAAGCCATGACCGCCTGCGCTTGCTGTTTGATTGCCGTGACAAGGGGTTCCCGCGACATTCACCGCGAAAACCTCACGCGGTTGTTGGGGGCAAAGCCCAGGGGGATGACGACAGAAGCCTTGACCTATTATGAAACCCTGTACCTGATGGGCAGACAGCCTGATGTGAAAAACTGGACGGCGCATTACAAGTACAGCCTGCCGGTTGACGAGGCTTGCCGCCGCAACGAAGTGTATTTTGAGATTTTCGGAATACCAGCCGAACAATCGCGCCCTGTGCTGAAAGCGTACTTTGAGCGCAAAGCCGACAACGGGCTTGTTCACGACGAAAGCCATCTGAATACAGCTTTGATTTGCTGGCGCCCGTATAACCCCGCATAATTTGCGGCCGATAAAGGGCGCGCTCCGCTCCAAGGTGTTTACGATACGGCAGACAGTTTTGGCCTGTGGCCAGAGTGGGGGCCAACGAATAATTGTATAGCATCGGCGGGCGAGGGGGTGGACGTCTGCTTGAAGCCGTGACCGAACCGCACAGAACGCGCGTTCCTGTAGGGGGGCGGTTTTTGTACGCCCGTGTCGTTTTAAGGAGGTAGTACATTATCTTTGAAGGATGCTTTTCCAGTTTATCTGAAATAGGGGTTGATATTTTGAAACTAACTTCCAAAAAATGCGGCGCCGCCCAAAGCCCTGGAGATATTTAATTATTCCCGGTACCGTCATTATTTGCCGCTTACGAAGCATCGCGAATACCATCGAAAATATCAGCGCGAGTGGCAACGCAGACGGAAAGAAATGAAAAACATTGACAAGATTGAGCGTGAAAAGGTAATATAACGACGTTGATAGACAAAAATAAACGGCGGAAGACGAATTTTGTGTTAATATTTTAGAAACTGCTGCCTTGACAAGCCTGGTCTAATTTTAAATCATGATATTTAGCTCGTCACAAGTTCCCGCGAGATGCCCAGGGTTTTCGAGCGAACGCAGTCCGGTTCGCGAAGAGAGCCGAAAAGCATGGGCATCCCCTTGAAGCGACCTGATAGTCATAATATTAAGGAATCGCTGATTAAATGTTCTTTGAGCGAAATGGAGCAGATTCGTTCGCTTCCCGAAATGGCAGCCGTGAAAATGGCCACAGGCGTAGCAGAGCTACGCCCAGGACCATTTTTGCGGCTGACATGAAGGGAACGGGCGAACCCTCGGCTGGTCGCCTTCAACCGTGGTGAGATAGTAATTGCCGCAGCTTTTCAGGAAATCGTAGACTTCTTTCAGTCCCGCGTCCGTGTCATTTCCATCCGCGGCATAAGAATGCCTTGCAAGACATGACGGAGGGAGGAGCGATGCCTATGGCCTGAGGCAGCGCGCGGGGGAGAAGAAAATTCCTCTGGCGCTGAACAACCCGTGCCCTTAGTGGGCATTTAAAGAGTGTTACAAGACAAAAAACGCCTGGGCTGAGCTTTGGGGACCTATTTTTTGAGGTTTGCTGTTGGGTTCAGGCCCTTGATTCGGAACCTGTGGCCCGAGGCAGCAGTACAGCCAATTGCGAAAGCCAAATGGGTGTGCTATCATGCCGGTTAGCAAGCATTTAATGTTCGGTTACGCAAAAAAAATAAATAAAGCGATTTTGGGGGGTTGTTCTTGATGAAGATGAAACCTGTCGCCGTGCCGGTCATCGTCCTGCTGGCGTCGTTCCTCGCGGCGATTGCGCCCTGCACGCCGGCTATGGCGGCGTCGCCGTCCCTGTGGATCAGCGGCACGCCCGCGAGCGGCCAGTTCAACAACGGCCTGATCAGCCCCGTGGGACCCGATGCCACCGCGCCATCCACTAAACTGTACTACCTCTCGTCATCGTCGCCCAGCTCCCGCCCTAGGGTCGGCCTTACGCTGCGCGGGGCTGGGTTCGAGCCAGACACGAGCGTCGGGTTTGGGATAGAGGGCAAGCAGAACGAGCCGACGGAGCCGTGGGGCACGGGGACATACTCGTTGCCGGCGCCGGTCATGACAGACAGCAACGGCGATTTCGAGTACAGCGTCACCTTCTCGCGCGCATCGCCCTCGGCTTACAATAAGTTTGACGTAGACGGAGGGGAGAAACTGATCATATACCCTACGTACCCCAATGACAAATCGAGCGAAAACCCTGACGGACGCATAGACGGTGTGCAGGTAGCGCTGACGATCCATCCGACGGTGATATTGCTGCCGCGCGCGCTCGACGCTGTCACCATGTACGCGGGAACCGATTACAGCATTTCCGGCGCGGAGGACAACGGCGTAGCGAGCATGATCATCATCGACGACAGCAGCAGACAGGTACGGCTCGCCGTGGCCGGCATGTCGCTTCGCGGGCCGGGGAACGCTAATATCCCGCGCGAGAACGAGACGTGGCGTCTTTCCAACGGAGTGACTGCGGCAGCCAACGCCGATAACTCGTATATCGTACTGCGGACGCCGGAGTCTGGCGTGAGCGGCGAGATGAACGGGATGTTCAGCGTCCTCGGCACGGGTGCCTCCGTCGTCAGCGACGGATTCGCCAGTGTTGCGGGATTCCCGAAAACGAGCGAAGCGCTGATCGCCACGTTCAGCCTCCAGGTGAAAAAATCGGACAGGAGCGCCAGCCCGGAACATAGCTCGTTCGTTTTCAAGAACAACGAGGCGGTAAACGCTTCGGTGATATTCGAGACGACATTCAATACGACCCCGCAAAACCTGGCCATAGGCGATTTGCTGATCGTCGACCCGGCCACCAAGCAGAGGGTGAAGTCCCTTTCGGTCCTGGGCGGGCTCGTGATGACGGCCGATTCGGGCAGGCGTGCCGTGACGTTCAGCGGAACCCCCGTGATTGAGGGCGGGGAGGGTGAAGGCAGTTACGATGTCGTGTGGATAACCACCGACGGGGAGGCGCTGCCTTCGACCATAGACGTCAACGTGTCCGCTGGCGACGTATACGCTCCGGGTTACACCGATGACGTGATAGGCGACGGGTATATCCCAGAGTCACGGCCGTACTGGCGGACGGGGAAGTCCGTGCCTGAAACCCCGAGGGGGATAAGGGTGTTGAAGGCCGACGGTTCAGAGGTCCCGCTGAAATTGACAGTGGATGACGACCACGGCCTGGAGGGGCTTGATATCAAGGTAAACAGCGACAATAAGGGGATCACCATAAGCGGCACCCCGACCTTCAGCGGGCTTAAAACGTTCTATGTGAACGTCGCCATCGACCCTGCGGGGGGTGTAAGCGGCACGGTCTCCCCAAACCGCGTCCCTTTCAGCGTATTTGTGGATGACGCGACATACCAGCTCAGCTTCGACAAAGAAAAACTGGAGGTCCCGGTCGGCAAGGAATTTAATGCGAACGTAAAAGATCACCGAGCCGACATACGGAAGGGATTCGATCCTGAGGGAC
>JAIRNC010000027.1 GCA_031258255.1 Synergistaceae bacterium | reverse complement strand
CTCAGAGGACGTAATCGCGATAGTCCGTATAGGCGAGGTCGGCGGGAACCTCCCGGACTGCCTCGAAAGGATAGCCAAGAACTCGTGGGAGTTCGCCCAGAACTCCATGCAAAAGTGGTCGACGCTGGCGGAGCCGATCATCATCATAGTGATGGGCGCCATGGTCGGCTTTGTCGTGCTGGCGGTGCTCCTGCCCATATTCAATCTGTCGGATCTGGCCAGGTAAAGGAATCCGTCGCCCCTTCCGCCGCAAGATCGACAAAATTGCCTAATTTACCTGTTGTTTTTTTAAGCTTTATTTGAGAATATTGCATATAACGAAATAAAGTCGGTTGATGATATCGGGAGAGACCGCGCTCGCGCGGCGCCGAAGGTGAAGAGCGAAAAACTCTCAGGCGAAAGGACCGGTATCGGACGAAACCTTGGAAAGCCACAGGCTTTGTGGCGCCGAAGAGGCAATCCGCCCGGGCGGAGAATCTTTCAGGCAAAAAAACAGGGACGCGCCAGCCAGTGCGCCCTGTTTTTTTATTGGGCGAAAATCAGGAGGGGGAATAAGCATGTCAGGCCAAGCAAGCACCGGCGAGAATGAGAAACGCACGCCGCTTTACGGCAGTCACGTCAGTCTCGGCGGCAGGATGGTGCCCTTCGCCGGCTATCTGCTCCCGGTGCAATATTCCGGGGTGATAGCCGAGCACATGGCGGTCAGGGCCCGGGCGGGGCTGTTCGACGTCTCCCACATGGGGGAGGTCCTCCTTACGGGCAAGGACGCGCTCGCCAATCTGCAAATGCTGCTGTCGAACGACTTTCGAGGGATGCCGGACGGCAGGGTGCGCTATTCGCTCATGTGCAACGAGTCCGGCGGCGTAGTGGACGACCTGGTCGTCTATCGTTACGGCGACGAGAAGTACCTGCTGGTGGTGAACGCCGCCAACAGGGGAAAGGACGTGGCGTGGATTAGAGAACGCCTCTCGGGCAGCGTGACCATGGAGGACATATCGGACGACATAGCCCAGATCGCCCTCCAGGGGCCGGCGTCTGACGCGATCCTGCGGAAGCTCGCGCCCGCGTCCGGGATACCGGAGAAATACTACACGTTCGTAGACGACGTGGCCGTGGGTGGGATTAAGTGCCTCGTGTCGCAGACGGGCTACACGGGCGAGAAGGGTTACGAGTTTTATCTCTCGAACGCCGACGCGCCGCTGCTCTGGGAGAAGCTGCTGGACGCCGGCGCTGATTTTGGGCTCGTCCCGGCCGGGCTTGGCGCCCGCGACACGCTCCGCCTGGAGGCGGGGATGCCGCTCTACGGGCACGAGATGGACGACGGCGTCACGCCCTTCGAGGCTGACCTGGCGTTCGGGGTGAAGATGGGCAAGGACGGTTTCATAGGGAAAGCCGCGCTCACAGGGCACGAGAACCCCCAGAGGAAGCGGGCCGGCCTCAAGATCACCGGCAAGGGCATAGCGCGGGGGAACGAAACCGTCTACGTCGATGGCGAGGCGGTCGGCAGGACTACGTCTGGCACGCACTGTCCGTTCCTCGGGTACCCGGTCGCGATGGCGCTCATAGACCAGTCCGGCGCTCAGACAGGCACGGCGGCGGAAGTTGACGTCAGGGGGCGCCGGATAGCGGCGGAGGTCGTCCCGATACCGTTTTATAAGAGGGTTAAGCGGTAGACGCTTGTCTTTGTTGTAGTAAACGCAGAAGCTAACAGAAGTCAAAGGAGGAATTTATCATGGATTTTCCGTCAGGACTTTCATATTCAAAGACCCACGAGTGGATCCAGGACATCGGCGGCGGGGCAGCGAGGATAGGCATCACGGACTACGCGCAGAACGAGCTGGGCGACATCGTCTTCGTCAATCTCCCCGAGACGGGGGACGAAGCGTCGAAGGGGGAGAGGATCGCGGACGTGGAATCCGTGAAGGCCGTGTCGGACATCATCAGCCCGCTCTCCGGCGTGGTGAAGGCCGTCAATAAGGACGTGGCCGATAATCCGGAATCGATGAACGCCGACCCTTACGGCGCGTGGCTCATCGAGATAAGCGATATCTCGGACCACGAGGAACTTTTGAGCGCGGAGGACTACAGGGCATTCTGCGAAGAGGAGGGATGACGGTGGCGTACTACGTCCCATCCACGGAAGCCGAACAGAAGGAGATGCTGGCCCGGGTAGGCGTTTCGAGCTTCGATGATCTCTTCGCCGCGATACCTGATTCCCTCAGGATAAAGGGCCTCGACATGCCGGAAGGCCTCTCTGAGTTCGAGGTCAGGGGCAAAATCGAGGGGATCGCCCGCAAAAACGTGGCGTTTAAGTCCATCTTCAGGGGCGCGGGCGCGTATAACCACTATATCCCGGCGCTGGTAAAGCAGATAGTCTCCAAGGAGGAGTTCGTCACCGCGTATACGCCGTACCAGGCTGAGATAAGCCAGGGCGTCCTCCAGTCGATCTTCGAGTTCCAGACCATGATGTGCGAGCTGACAGGGCTCGACGTCTCCAACGCGTCCGTCTACGACGGCGCGGCGGCGGCGGCGGAGTCGGTGGGCATGTGCAGGGACAGGAAGCGCTCCGTCGTGTTCGTATCGGAGTCCGTGAACCCTGCCGTCCTTGACACGATAAAGACCTACTGCTACGCGGCAAACGCCGAGGTGAGTGTCGTGCCGCTCAAAAACGGCGTCACGGACGCGGACGCGGCCGCGTCGGTGATGGACGAGTCCGCCGCCTGCCTTTACGTGCAGCAGCCGAACTTTTACGGGCTGATCGAGGACGCGGGAAAGCTGGGGGAGATAGCGCACTCTTGTGGCGCCAGGTTCGTGATGGGCGTCAACCCCGTAGCTTCGGCGATACTCAAGACCCCTGCGGAGTGCGGCGCGGATATCGCGTGCGGGGATGCCCAGCCGTTCGGTATGCCGATGGCCTTCGGAGGCCCGTACCTGGGCTTTATGACCGCCTCCGGCGAGATGGCGCGGAAGCTCCCCGGCAGGATAGTGGGGCAGACCAAGGATATCGACGGCAAGAGGGCGTTCGTCCTCACCCTTCAGGCCCGGGAGCAGCACATCAGGAGGGAGAAGGCCTCATCCAATATCTGCTCCAACCAGGCCCTCTGTGCCCTCACCGCGTCCGTCTACCTCACGGTGTTAGGCCCGGACGGGCTTCGGGGCGCGGCGGAGCGGTGCGCGTCCAAGGCGCGCTACGCCGCTCGCAGGATAAGCGCGATCAAGGGCTTTGAACTGCTCTATCCCGGCGAGTTCTTCCACGAGTTCGTCACGGCCTGCCCCTGCGACGCCTCGGTGGTCGAAAAGCGCCTGGCGGGGCGCGACATCCTAGGGGGGCTGCCCGTCAGCGGCGGCATCCTCTGGTGCGTCACCGAGATGAACACGAAGGAGCAGATAGACGAGCTTGCCGGGATCCTGGAGGAGGTATCCAGATGAAGCTGAGTTTTGAGAAGAGCAGGGACGGCCGGTCGTTTCCCATATTGCCGCCGCTGGACGTCCCCAGGGAAGATTTGCCGGAGGGCCTCCTTCGGAAGAGTCCGCCGCGTCTGCCGCAGATGGCCCAGCCGGATATCTCCCGGCATTACACGGAGCTCGCGAAGCGTACCCACGGCGTAAACGACGGATTCTATCCGCTTGGATCCTGCACGATGAAGTACAACCCGAAGCTGAACGACGAGATGGCGGCGTTGCCCGGCTTTACAGGCATCCATCCGCTCCAGCCGCCGGAAACAGCCCAAGGGTGCCTGGAGGTCCTCTTCGCCGCGGAGCGTCTGCTCTGCCTGATCACCGGCATGGATGCCATGACGTTCCAGCCGGCGGCGGGGGCGCATGGCGAGTTCACCGGCGTCCTCCTGATAAAGGCGTGGCACGACGCCAGGGGGGACAAAAAACGCGCAAAGATCATCGTCCCCGATTCCGCCCACGGGACCAATCCCGCGACGGCCAGCATGACCGGCTATCAGGTGGTGAACGTCCCGTCGGACTCAGAGGGAGGGGTGGACATGGCGGCGCTCAGGGAGGCCGTAGGGGACGACACGGCTGGCCTCATGCTCACGAACCCGAATACCCTGGGCATCTTCGACAAAAACATACTGGAGATCACGAGGGTAGTCCACGAGGCGGGCGGCCTCAACTACTACGACGGCGCCAACCTGAACGCCGTGATGGGCATAGCGCGCCCTGGCGACATGGGCTTCGACGTGGTTCACCTGAACCTGCACAAGACCTTCTCGACGCCCCACGGCGGGGGAGGCCCTGGTTCCGGCGCGGTCGGCTGCAAAGCGCGCCTTGAGCCGTTCCTGCCTAAGCCCAGGGTCGTCCGCTGCAAGGACGGCTTCGCCTTCTCGGATCCCGAGCGCAGCGTGGGCAGCGTCAAGGCTTTCTACGGAAACTTCCTCGTGACGCTGCGCGCTCTGGTCTACATGCTCACCCTAGGCGCGGACGGCTTGCGGGATGCCGCCCAAAATGCCGTCCTGAACGCCAACTACATGATGAAGGGTCTTTCGGACGTCTACGACGTGGCGTATCCGGGGATATGCATGCACGAGTTTGTGCTGACGCTCGAAAAGCTGAAAAAGGAGCGTGGCGTCTCGGCGATGGACGTGGCGAAGTCGATGCTGGACTACGGTATGCACCCGCCCACGATGTACTTCCCGTTGATCGTGAAGGAAGCCCTGATGATCGAGCCCACGGAGACCGAGTCCCGCGAGACGCTCGACCAGGCCATCGCGGTGCTCCGCGAGATCCGCGCGCGGGCCGACAGTGACCCTGGGTCGCTCCACGACGCCCCGCTCAACACGCCGGTCCGAAGGCTCGACGAGGTAGGCGCAGCGAGGCACCCGGTGCTGAAATATAATTTCGACGGTGTCAGTGATTAGCCGTCACGAAAAGTTTTGACGGACACCAGACGGCGGCGCGGATTTGCGCGCCGCCGTCTGCGCAACGTCTGTCATGCCAATTCGCGTAATTTTCACGTGTAATTTTCTTGACATCTCTGTTTTCCGCTGATAATATTGCGCGGTGCTTCTGCTCGCGTACCTGTTTTGTGCCTCGCGTCTGGAGCGCACGGATAAATATAGCGGATATATGAACACTCTGCAAGGGAAGGAGGAGTTAGTTTTGCCAAGCATACAGCAGTTGATACGGCTCGGCCGCAAGGACAAGAGGACCAGGTCCACGGCGCCCGCGTTGCAGGAGAACCCCCAGCGGCGCGGCGTCTGTACGCGCGTGTACACCGTCACGCCTAAAAAGCCCAACTCGGCCCTGCGCAAGGTAGCGCGCGTCCGGCTCACGAACGGCATCGAGATCACGGCTTATATTCCAGGGATAGGTCATAACCTCCAGGAACACTCTGTGGTGTTGGTGCGCGGGGGACGAGTCAAGGACCTTCCCGGCGTTCGCTATCACATAGTGAGAGGCACCCTTGACTGCGGCGGCGTCGAAAACCGCAAGCAGAGCCGTTCAAAGTACGGCGCCAGAGCCCCGAAGAAGTAACCGGGCCTCGTTTTTTGTTTTAAGAAATTGCATCACAAGCGCTCTTCACGAGGGCGCGACCGTTTGAACGATATTAGAGAGGAGCATGGTTAATGCCGCGAAAAGGTCATGTCAGGCCGAGGGTTACGCAACCGGATTCGCTTTATTCAAACCCTTCGATTGCGAAGTTCGTCAATTGCCTGATGCTGGATGGTAAGAAGAGCGTGGCTGAGCGCATAATGTACGGCGCGCTGGACGCAGCCTCGCAGCGTATCGGCGTCGATCCTGTGGAGCTTTACGAAAAAGCCATGAACAATGTCAGGCCTCAGATCGAGGTTCGTCCGCGCCGCGTCGGCGGGGCGACCTATCAGGTTCCTGTCGAGGTTCGCCCGGACAGGGCCCAGGCCTTGGCGATCAGGTGGATCATCCAGTACTCGCGCGCGCGCAAGGGCATCCCGATGATGGAGCGCCTGGCGAGGGAGCTTGCCGACGCCAGCAAGGGCGAGGGCGGCTCTGTCAAAAAGCGCGAGGACACCCACCGTATGGCTGAAGCGAACAGAGCTTTCGCTCACTATAGATGGTAGAGGGCCTCCGAGCGGCGGAACTTGGCCGTCCTTCGCGGTAAACGATAACGATGTCTAAAATTGATTTGACCACTATCAGAAATATAGGGATCGCCGCCCACATAGACGCGGGCAAGACGACGACGACCGAGCGCATCCTCTTCTACACGGGGCGTAAGCACAGGATCGGCGAAGTCCACGAGGGCGCGGCGACCATGGACTGGATGGAGCAGGAGCGCGAGCGCGGTATAACGATAACCTCCGCCGCTACGACGTGTCAGTGGGGCGACGCTCTCATTAATATAATTGATACGCCCGGACACGTGGACTTTACGGTAGAGGTCGAGCGTTCCATGAGGGTGCTCGACGGCGCCGTCTCGGTCTTCTGCGCCGTCGGTGGCGTGGAGCCCCAGTCCGAGACGGTGTGGAGACAGGCAGACAAGTACCGTGTCCCCAGGGTTGCCTTTATAAACAAGATGGACAGGGTCGGGGCAGATTTCTTCTCGGTCGTCACGCAGATGAAGGAGCGCTTAGGCGCCCGGGCCGTCCCCATCCAGATGCCTATCGGCGTGGAGGACGGTTTCGTGGGCATGGTCGACCTCGTCAACTTCAAGGCGATCGTCTACGATGTGGAGGGGCTTGGGCAGGAGTTCACCACCGCGGACGTCCCCCCTCAGCTCGTCGAGGAGGCGAAATCGGTGCGGGACTCGATGATCGAGGCTCTGGCCGACTTTGACGACGACATCATGACGCTTTACCTGGACGGCGCGGACGTGCCGCTGCCGCTCATCAAGAAGGCCCTCCGCAAGAGCGCGATAGCGATGGAGATAGTGCCGGTGCTCTGCGGCTCCGCTTTCAAGAACAAGGGCGTACAGCCGCTCCTTGACGCCGTGGTCGATTACCTCCCGAGCCCGGTGGATCTTCCGGATGTACGCGGCGAGGACCCGGACGACTCCGAGAAGGAGGTTCTGGTCACGCCGGACGAGAACGCGCCGTTCGCGGCCCTCGCATTTAAAATAATGGTGGATCCCTTCGTGGGGAGGCTCGCTTTTTGCAGGATTTACTCCGGGACGATCACGAACGGCGTCGGAGTCTACAACTCCACCACGCGGAAGCGCGAGCGCATCGGGCGGATCCTCAGGATGCACGCCAACAAGCGCGAGGAGATGGAGTCAGCCTCAGCGGGGATGATAGTGGCTATCCCGGGCCTGAAACAGGTCCGCACAGGCGACACGCTCTGCGCTGAGAACTCCCAGGTGGTGCTTGAGAACCTAGTCTTCCCAGAGCCGGTCATAGACCTCTCAGTCGAGCCGATGAGCAAGGCTGACCAGATAAAGCTCTCCAAGGGTCTTGAGGCACTTTCAGAGGAGGACCCCACGTTCCGCGTCTCCGTCAACGAGGAGTCCGGGCAGACCATCATCGCTGGGATGGGCGAGCTCCACCTGGAAATCATCGTCGACAGGCTGAAGCGCGAGTTCAACGTCGAGGTCAAGGTCGGCCGCCCGCAGGTCGCATACCGCGAGGCCATCAAGTCGCCGTCCAGGGCCCAGGGCAAGTTCGTTCGCCAGTCAGGCGGTCACGGGCAGTACGGCGACGTCGTGCTGGAGCTCGAGCCGCTCGAAGGTCACACGGGATACGAGTGGGTCGACAAGATCGTGGGCGGCGTCATCCCGAAGCAGTTCATACCAGCCGCGCAGAAGGGCGTCGAGGAGGCCATGAACAACGGCATTCTCGGAGGGTATCCGGTGATCGGCGTCAGGGTCTCCATCGTGGACGGCAGCTATCACGACGTCGACAGCTCCGAGATGGCCTTCCGCATCGCCGGTTCGATGGCTTTCAAGGACGCCATGCGCCAGGCGTCGCCGGTCCTCATGGAGCCGGTTATGAGCGTGGAGGTCGTGGTCCCTGAGGAGTACATGGGGGACGTGATAGGCGACCTGTCATCGCGCAGGGGCAAGGTCGAGGGCATGGGCGCGCGCGCGAACGCGCGGATAGTGAAGGCCTTCGTCCCGCTATCGGAGATGTTCGGCTACGCAACAGACCTTCGCAGCAAGACTTCCGGGCGCGCCTCGTACACGATGAGCTTTGACCATTACGAGGAAGTGTCCCGCGACATAGCGGACAAGCTGTTGAAGCGCTAAGAGAATATATAAAGAGAGTAAATTTAAAAATTTAGGGAGGCAAGAGAGATGGCAAAGGAGAAGTTCGAGAGGAACAAGCCGCATCTGAACATAGGCACGATCGGCCACATCGACCACGGGAAGACGACGCTTACGGCGGCGATAACGAAGACGC
>JAIRNC010000020.1 GCA_031258255.1 Synergistaceae bacterium | reverse complement strand
CGCCTGAGGCCGGGGGCAAAGTACGTGTTGAGCCCGTCGTCATGCGAAAGCTGTTCCATGCGGGAGATCCTGGGCCTGGCGGACGCCGAGTGCTTGAAACTGTGGGATAACCTGGATCTCGGCTACAACGACTACCGGGGGCATGTCAAGCTGCGCGAGGCGATAACCGAGCGCTACAGGTGCATCGGCGCGGACGACGTGCTGGTGGTGACGCCGGAGGAGGGGCTTTTCATCGTCTTCAACGTCTTGCTGGACCCTGGGGACGAGGCGATCGTGATACAGCCGACGCTCCCCTCGATGCACGAGATACCCAGGGCCATAGGTTGTACCGTCATACCATGGATGCTTGAGCCGACGGACTGGGGATGGCGGCTCGACATCGATTTCCTGAGCAGGAACATAAGCCCCAAGACGAAGCTCATAACGCTAAACATACCAAACAACCCGACCGGCTACATGCCTGTGCTGGCCGACATCCAGCGCATCGCGAGCATAGCGGACAAGACCGGCGCGTGGATACTGTGCGAGGAGACGTACCGTGGCATGGAGCACGACCCCGGCGCCTATCTGCCGTCGTTCGCGGATGTATACCCTCGCGCGGTCTCCCTGGGCGGCGTCAACAAGATAGGCCTGGCCGGCGCCCGCATCGGATGGCTCGCCTCACAGAACCGCAGCGCGATAGCGGAGTTCTTCGGGTTCAAGGACTACACGACGCTTTGCCCCAGCGCATCGTCAGAGATCTTAGCGCTGATCGCCATGAGGAACTTCGCTCATCTCGCTGACCGCAACCGCAAGATAATACTGGAGAACGTGGGGCTCGCCGAGGGATTTTTCAATTCGAGGCCAGAGTGGTTCAACTGGATCCTGCCCAACGGCGGATCCACGTCCTTCCCGGAACTCAAGCACCCATACAGGGTAGGCGACCTCTGCGACCGGGCGGCATCCGAGGCGAGCATACTGGTCATACCGGACAGGATCTTCTCCATCAACCAGAACAGGTTCCGCATAGGCTTCGGCAGGAGGAATTTCGGCCAGGCGCTGGCGATGTTCTCCGATTTCATGGACGCGTACACGGCGCGCGGGCACGAGACGGCAGACGAGAAAAAACCAGCGTAAGCGCGCGCTTACGCAGACGCGCACAACCCCGCGCGGGGAACGCCACAGATCCCCGCGCGGGCCGTTTATTTTTGCGAGACTGATATGCCCACCGAGGCGAGCTTTCTCTCCACTATCTTTATCTCCCTGGCCGACAAGAGGCCCCTCGCGCGGGCCTGCCTGTACTCCCCCAGCATCTGGGCGCGCCACTCCAGCCCCAAAAGTTTTGGGGCAAGCTTGACTGCCTTGTCGGCCATGTGTTCGAAATAGCTCTGGGTCGTAGCCCACGAGCCGAGCCTGCCCTTTTGCAGGGAGGAGAAGTAGCCCCACATCGTGTCCGAATTTTTGGCCGCCAGCGGATAGTCACGCGCAATCTTCGCCCTGTAGTCCGAAAGGAACTCCTCAAGCGACCTGTACACCCTGAAGTAGGAGTCGCGATAGACCTGCTTCCCCTTCACTTCCTCCCGGGAGGACTTCTTTATGGACGGGCGGCCTGACTTGCGCCAGTTTTTGTCGGCCTTGATCCCCGCGCCGTTGAGCGCGTTCTTCCAGAGGTAAGAGGTCCAGAAACCCGTCTCGTGGGCGCTCTGACACGTGGCTGCGAATGCGTTTATCCCCTTTACGGCGAGCGCGTTCCTGTAAAACTCCTCCGCCGAAACCGCGAATGACGGCGACGCGTAAAACAGCTCTGCTAGGATGAGACACGCTAAGACCGCCCCGACAGCCCTCTTCTCGTTCCTCCACCCGGAAGCCATGCTAGTCGAACAGCCTCACGATGTCCTTCCAGGTCACGAAGGCGATCAGAGCCATGAGCAGGGCGAAGCCTACGATGTGGATGCGGTTTTCCCATACCTCCGGAAACTTGCGCCCGAACACCATCTCGCCAAAGAGAAAGACCAGCCGACCACCGTCCAGCGCCGGGAGCGGGAGCATGTTCATCAGCCCGAGGTTGAGGTTTATGACTGAGAGGAACATCAAGAACGTCCAGAACCCCTCCCGCACGTAGTTGCCGGCCATCACGGCTATGCCGACCGGGCCGGACACCTCCGCCTGGAGCCTGCCGGTGACCATCAGCCAGAGCGAGTTCAGGATTTCCACGCTCATGCGCCAGCAGTAAGCGAGGCCGCTTATGAGCGCCTTGACCGGGGAGTACCTGGCGCGCGCCGGCTGGACACCCCAGAGCCTGGCCTTCGACTCCTCGCTGTAGGGGACCTTCCCGGTGAGAGTCACCCTTTTGCCGCCGCGCTCGACGACTATCGCCACGTCGTCCCCGTCGATCTTGCCCAAGGTCGACCTTATGTCGCCCCATTCGCTTATCTCATGCCCGTTGATGGATATCACCCTGTCGCCGGGGACAGCGCCCATCGTGGCGGCCGGGTAGCCCTCCATCAGGGTGCCCACGACGGGGGACTTGAGATCCAGCACGCCGTAGGACGCCAGGAGCAGGGAGGTCAAAAGCCACGCCAGCACGATATTGGCGAACGGCCCGCCCGCTATTATGACGAAGCGCTCCCAGGCGCGCTTTACGGGGAAAGCCTTCGACGGATCAGGCTCGTCGTCCGGGAGAGGCTCGTCCTCCATGCCCTCCAGCCGCACGAAGCCGCCTATCGGGAAAGCCCTTATGGCCCAGAGGACGCCGTTTTTCCTCTTCGAACAGAGTCGCGGCCCCATGCCGAACGCGAACTCGTGTACCTGAACGCCGCGCCACACAGCCGCCAGGTAATGCCCCGCTTCGTGTATTATCACACAGATCCCTATCACTAAAAGGAATGCCAACAGACTTACCAGCACTTTCCAAATCCTCCGACGAGACAAAATTTACAGCCTTTTACAGCTTCAGCGCATATTACCACAAACGGCCTCCACGCGAAAGCGTAGTCCCCGGTGTTCAGGCAGGTCAGGCCCTTTCCAGCAGGCTGGACAGCGTTTTCGTGAACTCCTTGCTGTCCTCGACCGGCTCGCCGTCCGCTACCGATGCCAGGCCGACGAGCAGCGCCGCCCACTCCTTGAGGCCGTCCGAGCCGATTTCGTCTGCCTTCTGCGCTATTTTTCGAACGAGCGGGTGGGACGGGTTTATCTCCAGCACCCTCTTGTCGGACGGGAGTTCCTGCCCCATTGACTTGAAAAGCAGCTTCATGTGGAGCGAGACAGGCTCGCCCTTCTGGACGAATGTCGCTGGCGAGTCCACGAGACGGGACGACAGCCTGACGTCCTCGATATTAGCGGCGCTGCCGCCCAGATTCGAGACGGCTTCCTTCAGCTTCGCGGCGATGCCGCTCTCATGGGCCTCCTTCGCGGACTCGTCGTCCTGGATGTCGTCCCCGCCGGGAATTTCCACGTCCTCGGACGAAATCGAGACGAAATCAGAGCCGGCAAAACTCCCGGCAGCGGGGACCCACAGCTCGTCAACTGGGTCGCAGAGCAAAAGGACAGGGACGCCGCGCTTGCGGAAGGCCTCCAGCTTCGGAGACGCCGAGAGCGTTTCGAGCGTACCGCCGGAGAGGTAGAAAATGCCCTTCTGCCCGGGCTTCATCGAGGAGACGTATTCGTCCAGCGAGACGCTCTGGCCGTCCGATGCCTCGAACAGGCAGAGCTTCATCAGGGGCTCCCTGTTCTTCTGGTCGGAGACGATGCCCTCCTTGAGCACTACGCCGAAGAGAGCCCAGAACTTTTTAAAATCGTCCGGGCGGTCGTCCTTCATCCTCCTTAAGACGTCCAGCACCTTGCGCGTGACGCCGCTCTTTATCATGGCCGTCCTGCGATCCTGCTGCAACAGCTCGCGGGATACGTTCAGCGACAGGTCCTCGGAGTCCACGACGCCCTTGACGAAGCGCAGATACTCCGGGATGAGGTCGCGGCAGTCGTTCATGATGAAGACCCTGCGGATGTAGAGCTGTATCCCGTGCCGCCCCTCGCGGTAGAAGAGATCCAGCGGCGGACGCGAGGGGATGTAGAGCAGGGCGTGGAACTCCGTCGTGCCCTCGGCCCTGTAGACGATGCGCTCCATCGGGTCATCCCAGTCGTGGGTCACGTGGCGGTAAAAGTCCCTGTACTCGTCCTCCGTGACCTCGCTCTCCTGGCGCACCCAGAGCGCCTTCATGGAGTTCACCGGCTCGGGTTTGGCGCCCTCTTTCTTCTCCTTGCCCGTGTCATCCACGTATATGGGGTAACTCACGAAGTCGGAATAGCGCTTTATTATCTCGCGGACGGTCCAGCCGGAGAGGTAGTCCTTCGTCCCGTCTGTCTCGCCGTCACCGTCGTCAGCCCGCTCTTTTACGTGGAGCACCACGTCCGTCCCGCACCCGTCCCTCTCACAGGGCGACACCGTGTACGTCCCGTCGCCGGAGGAGTCCCACATCCACGCCTCGTCGCCGCCGGCCCTCTTGGTCAGCACCGTCACCCTGTCGGCCACGATGAAGCTGGAGTAGAAGCCGATGCCGAACTGCCCTATGAGGTCCGCGTTGCCCGAGGTCGCGGCCTCCTGCACCGCGCGTATGAACTCCTTGGTGCCGCTCTTCGCGATGGTGCCGAGGTAAGAGACCAGCTCGTCGCGGGACATGCCTATGCCGTTGTCTCGGACCGTGATGGTGCGCGACTCCCTGTCGACCGTCACCGTTATCCTCCCGTCCTTCGCCAGGCCCGAGAGACCGTCGTCCCTCAAACCCTCGATGCGGAGCTTGTCGAGCGCGTCAGACGCGTTGGAGATCAGCTCCCTCAGAAAAATATCGGGGTTCGAGTAGACTGAGTGGATCATGAGTTCCAGGACCTGTTTCGCCTCGCTCTGGAACTCAAACTTTTCTATGCTTTCGCCCGTTGTCTCTTCATGCTGCATGAATTACGCCTCCTGTATATGTCGCTGACCTTGCGCGATATTATTCCGAACCGGCCCACGGTCGCAAGCCGCACCATGAGAAGCCAGCCGGTCGCGGTTTTGCATTATATCAAAAAAGGTCAAATTTTAAAAGCGGCGAACGGAGGCACGAAAAAAGAGGCCTCTCGGCCTCTTGTCCCTGCGCCCATGCGGACAGGCGAACCGTGCGCGCCTGCGGTTCAGCCGTGCAGCGAGAGTATCAGGTACAGCTTGCCGGACCCTACCTTGAAGGGCAGGGTGAAGCTCTTAACGTCCTGTTTCTTCGGCGGGATGGCCCTGATGTTTTCCCCTGAGATGAGCTGCGGCGGCGTGATGTCCAGCCCAGGCACGTTGGCCTTTATGAGCGCCTGGCCGCTTATCATGTTCGTCAGCTCGCCTAAGACGCTCATGGACATTGGGTCGTCCGCGTCGGCCTTAACCATCCCTCCCGTGAAGGCGGAAACGTAAGCGTCGAAGGCTTCCAGATCCGCCATGACGGCGGCAGTGCTGTGGACGCCAGAACCTATGATGCCGATAAGGGCTGCCACCCTGCTGCCAGGGGCATTGACCCCTGTGGCAACCTCCGCCTTGAGGAATTCGGCCTGTATCCCAACCGTCTGGCTTACGCTTATCAAAGCGCCGGCATATGAATTCACAAGCGTTGACAACAACGAACCACTGTCTGAGGACATTTTGTCATCCTCCCTCCTTCGACTCTTGACGCCTACCGCCAAAAAACAATCAAACCCAATAACATTGTACCATCGTTACCCCGTCTGGGAAACTGCCCGAGTCATTTTGGGATAGCGATGGGTCCCTGCCCGTTTATTCCGCGTCTCAATATAGCCCATGCCGCGAGGTCATCGACCGGGCGCGGCGGAACTCTCAAGGACAGCGGCAAAATCCCCCACAACCCGCGCGGAGGGTAGAGCTTCCAGTACAGCGCCCTTCCTTCCACGGTCGTGTTCCGCTCGTCTATTATATTATAAAAAATTTTTTTTTCTCCGAGTTTTTTACTAAAAAAAACAGAACCCGTTCCGTTCCCGATAAACAGACGGTCGACGAGCAAGCCGTGGCCGCTGCCGTTTTTCTCCCTCACCCACTCCCCGACGGGCCTGAAATCACCGCAGAGCAGACAGCCAGCGACTAGCTCGAACCCGTCTGCCGGCACTATCGCGGAAAAAATCAGCCTCTCGCCCCCAGTGCCGTCCGCGACGGCCAAGCCGAACTTTTGACGCCCAGGGTCGATCCCGCAGACTGCCACGGCAGACCGCCCCCTCACCTGTCTCCGGTTGTGGAGGCCCATCTGGGGTACATCCACATCCACTGTTCCGGCGTCTCGCGGATCCAGGACGATATCACCTCGTTACACCTGTCCGCCGCATGCTGGATGTCCGCGCCGAACGGCTCGCCGTCCCTGCCTTCGAGCGGCGGGTAGATCGTCATGGAAAAGCGCCCCCCGTCGGGCCGTCGGATGATGCGGGCCGGCAGCACCGGGGCGCCGAATTTCCCCGCGAGCTTTATGGGGCCCACCGGCGTGCTGGCAGGGACGCCCAAAAACGGGGAGACCACGCCAGAGTCCCTCGCGTCCTGATCCATCAGGACACAAAGCACCTCTCCGCGCCTGAGGCACGAGAGGGCCGCTTTCAGGCCAAGCCCCTTGCTCACGTGGTTGACCCCCACGCTCCTCCGCGTGTCAGCTATGGCGTCCGTTATCCTGGGATCCCTCTGTCCGGCGCCTATGGCGTTCATCGGGAAGCCCATGCGCGCCATGAGCGCCGCGCCGTACTCCCAGTTGCCTATGTGGGCGGAGAGGAATATCACCCCCCTGCCCAAGCCTAGCGCCTCCCGCAGGAACTCAGCGCCATCGAGGTCGACGATATCCGTCAGGCGATCCGCCATCAGAGGCAGCCGCAGGAACTCCGCAAGACATCTGCCGAAGTGATCGTAGGCGCCGGAGACGACCCTCCCCGCGTCGGCGCTGTCCACGCCGAGCACCCTCGCGCACCGCGCCCGCGTCTTCTGAAAGCGCTTGCGTGACAGGCGTCCGACCGCCCTGCCCAAAGAGGCGCCGACGGACAGTGCGGCGCTATGAGGCAGCGCGCGGCAGAGAGACCTGAACGCCTTGAGGGACGCCCATATGACAGGTTGCCTCCTCACCAGCCGACCCCGCCCCTGCGGCTCAAGGGCGAGTCACCTTTTGCCAAGGCCGTCCTCCGCCGCCTCTATGGCCTTCTTCAGCACCTTGCAGCGCGCGTACGGCTTGTCGTTTGCCTCCACGATTGTCCACGGCGCGAAGGTTGTGCTCGTGCGCAGCATCATCTCCTCGGCGGCCTCCTCGTACCTGGGCCACTTTTCCCTGTTGCGCCAGTCCTCGTCCGTTATTTTCCAGTTCTTCTCGGGGGTTTTCCCCCTCTCCTCGAACCGGGCGAGCTGCTCTGCGTCGTCGATTTGCAGCCAGAATTTAACGATGATCGCCCCGTAGCGGAACCACTGACCCTCCATCTCGTTTATCTCGTCGTAGGCCCGCCGCCACTCAGATTCCGACGCGAAGCCCTCGACCCTCTCCACCAAGACGCGCCCGTACCAGCTCCTGTCGTAAATCCCGATGTGCCCGGCCTTCGGGAACGCCTCCCAGAAGCGCCAGAGGTAATGGTGCGCACGTTCCCAGTCGTTCGGCGCGGCAGTCGGGGAAACCTGATAGCCGCGCGGATCCAGCCGCTGCGTGAGACGCTTTATGCAGCCCCCCTTGCCGGCCGCGTCCTTCCCCTCGAAGGCTATGACCATCGGGCGGCGCGCCCTGTAGAGTTCGTACTGAAGCGCGCGAAGGCGCTCCTGGAGCTCGGGCAGCCGCTCCTCGTACTCCTCCGCCTCCGTCCTCTTGCTTAAGTCCACGTTCTTGAGAAGCGACGGTTCGAGCGAGAAGGAATCCGCTCCGTAGCCGCTGTCCCCGACATTTTCCTCGATCACGGGCTGAGGGGGCGAGGCGCTCGGCTTGTTAAAGCCCCGGACCTCAAGCCCCTTCTCCAGACACTTTGCCACGGTGCTCAATATCTTGACTGCGGCGTAACGCCTGTCGTGGGACTCCACCAGCGTCCAGGGCGCGTATGGCTTGTCGGTGGACTGGATTATCTCGTCCATCAGCTTCACCGTGTCGTCGTACTTTTCGTTGTCGCGCCACTCCTTCTCGCTCACGCGCCACGTGGACGACGAGTCGCTATCCAGCTTGCGCAGCCGCTTTTTCTGCTCCTTCTTCCCGATGTGCAGGAAGAACTTCACTATGATGTAGCCGTCCTCGAAGAGCTGCCTCTCGAAGGACGAGATGTCATCGCAGACAGCCAGCGACTTGGGGCTGTCCATCACGAGCCTGTACCAGCTCCTGTTGAATATCCCTATGCGCCCCCTGGGCGGCGTCATGAGCCAGAACCGCCTCATCAGCGGCCAGTACGCGTCCTGGTTGTCGTCGGCAGAGGAGTGGACGTAGTGCACCCTGAAGCCTCTGGGGTCGAGGGGGAGGATGAGCTCGTTTATCAGAGTGCCCTTGCCGGAGGCCTCCCACCCCTCGAAAATTATGATCACCGGCATCTCCGCCGCCCTGGCGCTCCGCTGCAGGCAGCCGAGCCTGTCCCTCAAAGGCGGAGCTATCCGCTTGTACTCGCTCTTGTCCAGTTTTCGCGAAAGGTCAATTTTTTCAAGCATGGCAGGCTGTCCCCCAACTCAATAGAATCTCAGGCGCGGTCGTGCTCCCAGCGGTTAAATTATATACCAAATTTTTTCAGCCCGTCGATGTATAATGCCGCAAGAATCTGCCCATGGCGACCGGGCGGCGTCTGACTTGAAAAACCATTGATGCGGAGGAGTTTTGATGTTGGGGACGAATGGCAGGCGCGGCGCGCGGAGGATCCTTTACCTGAACGGGGCGGCAGGCATCTCAGGCGACATGTTCATTGGGGCGCTCTCCGACATCGCTGCCTCCCTCGACGGCTCTTTCTCCCTCGCTGGGCTCTTTAAAAAGACAGGGCTTCTCGAATCCATCCAGGCCGAACTTTCCGTGAGGAAGGATGCGAGGGGCGGGCTGACCGGGGTCAAGGTCGACGTCGCGGATTCGGGAGGACGCCTCCATCACGGCCACGGACACAAGAACCTGTCAGACATCCTGGGACTCCTGAACCGCTCTGACCTGCCGCAAGCCGTCAGGGACGCGGCGTCCCAGGCCTTTACGCTCCTTGCGGAGACCGAGGCGGATGTACACGGGGTGACGCCGGATGAAATCTACTTCCACGAGGTCGGCGCGGCGGACTCCGTCGCAGACATCACAGGCGCGATGCTGCTGATGGATCACCTAGGGTGGCCGGAGGTCATATCGTCGCCCGTGAACGTCGGCTCAGGCACGGTGAATTGCTCTCACGGGGTACTCCCTGTCCCGGCGCCAGCCACCGCCCTGCTCTTAAAGGGCATGAAGATATTCTCGTCCGGCGTCCCGATGGAGCGGACGACGCCTACCGGTGCGCTCCTCCTGCGGACGCTCGCGGGGGGAAACGCATTCGGCGACCTGCCGTCGGGTAAGGTGCTCTGCGTCGGAATCGGGCTCGGGTCAAAGGACACGCCCGACATCCCCAACGCGCTCGTGGCCATGCTGATAGAGCCTGACCGCACAGGAACGGGACGATTCCTGCATGACGAGCCGTCCATCGTCGAGGCGAACATCGACGACATGAACCCGCAGGACTTCGCGCGCATAGCGGACGAGATGCTGGAGCAGGGCGCGCTGGATGTCTGGCGCGAGAACATCATGATGAAAAAAGGCAGGCTCGCCGTGAAGCTCTGCTGCCTCTGCCACGCCCATGACGCAGACCGTTTCGCCGAGATGATGCTGACTGGGACGACAACTCTGGGGGTCAGGATCTCCCAGGCCAGACGGCTCTTTTTCGAAAGGAAGACGGACGAGGCCATGACATCGCTCGGACCGGTCAGGGTAAAGAGCGCCATTTTGGACGGGCGGACGTTCAAAATTACACCGGAGTACGACGACTTGCTTAAAATCGCCAATGAAAAGGACCTGCCGCTGTGGTCTGTACGGAAAACAGTGGAACGTGAAATTGGAGCTTGATTTTGCTTAAGAGTTATGCTACTCTTGCTCAATCAAAGATATTGATCTGTTTATGCAGTTTGTTGGGCCAATCAAGCGGGTTTTATTCTACATAATCCGCCAAACAAAGGAGGCGTTGTAATGGCTGCTTTATCTGGAGGTACTACGGACGAAAGACAGTACCCGCCGGTGAGGGAGATTTTCGGGTCACTGCTCTTCGACAGGAGGGCCATGCGTGAGCACCTTCCGAAGAAGGTCATCACCAACCTGGAAGAGGCTATGCTCGGACGCCGCCCGCTGGACGCGGCGGACGCCGACATAGTCGCGATGGGTATGCGAAACTGGGCCATATCGAAGGGCGCGACGCACTGGACTCACTGGTTCAACCCGATAAACGAGAACACCGCCGAAAAGCACCAGGCCTTCACGCTTCCGGTCGACGGCGACGGCGCCCCGCTGGAGGTGTTCAGCGGCAAGGATCTCATGCAGGGCGAGCCCGACGCGTCATCCTTCCCGTCCGCCGGCGCGCGCTCGACATTCGAGGCCCGCGGCTACAGCGTCTGGGACACTAGCAGCTCCGCGTTCATAGTGAAGAGCCCGAAGGGCGGCACACTCTGCATCCCGTCGGTGTTCCTCGCCTACGACGGGACGCCCCTCGACCTCAAGACCGGCCTGCTGCGGGCGCTCGACGCGCTGGAGACACACTCCCTCAAGCTGCTCCGCGTCTTCGGCCAGCGCGGCGTCCGCTACGTCAGGATGACGGTCGGCTCCGAGCAGGAGTATTTCCTGCTCGACAGGCCCAGGGCGCAGAAGAGGCCGGATATCCGCTTCTGCGGCAAGACCATAATAGGCGCGCCGCCGGCTAAACATCAGAAGCTCGATCATCACTATTTCGGCGCCATCTCGCCCCGCGTCCTGGCGTACATGGAGGATGTTGAGCGCGATCTGGCCCGCATCGGGATAGCCATAGCGACGAGGCACAACGAGGTGGCCCGCTGCCAGTTCGAGTTCGCGCCGCTCTTCGCCGAGGCCAACATAGCCTGCGACCAGAACCTGATGATAATGGAGACCATGCGCAAGCTCGCCCGCAAGCACGAGCTGCGGCTGCTCTTCCACGAGAAGCCGTTCGCCGACATGAACGGCAGCGGCAAGCACGTGAACTTCTCCCTGGTAGACAGCGAGGGGCGCAACCTCCTCAAGCCCTCCACGAACCAGCGCAAGAACATAATATTCCTGACGTTCCTCGCGTCGTTCGTGCTGGGCGTGTCGAAGCACTTCACCCTGCTTCAGGCCGTGACGGCGACGCCGGGCAACATGTACCGCCTGGGCGGGCACGAGGCGCCGCCGTCCATAATCAGCGTCTACCTCGGAGAGGCGCTGACGAAGATGATCAAGGAGATCCGCACGAGCGGCGGCGAGTTCTCCAAGAAGCCGAACTTCGACCTCGGGCTCGCGAAGCTGGCGTCGATAACGGCCTATGACAGCGACCGAAACAGGACTTCGCCGGTGGCATTCACGGGCGACAAGTTCGAGTTCCGCGCCCCCGGCGGGTCGGCCGCTGTGGCGTTCCCCGTGGCGGGGGTGGCCGCGGTGTGGGCCGCAGGCCTCAAGACGGTGACGGAAGCACTTGAGAAAAAGGTGACGGCCGGGAAGGAGCCGCTCGACGCCGCGCTGGAAATCGTGGCGGACACGATGACCGAGGCAGGCAAGATACTCTTCGAGGGCGACTCCTACACGGAAGAGTGGAAGGCAGAGGCCGCCAAGCGCGGGCTGATCCGCTCGAAGACGACCTCGGAGGCGATAGACCTCCTGGTCGAACGGGACAACGTGGCTATGCTGGAGGATCTCAAGATATACCAGAAGCGCGAAATCGACGTAATCCATGAAATACGCCTCGAATCCTTCTGCACGGCCATAGAGGTCGAGATGGCCATGCTGCACGACATGCTGTTCGAAGGGGTGCTTCCGGCGATATCCAAGCAGATGATACTCGAAAAGAGCGCGCTGGATTCCCTCGAAGGCACGGATCTAACCGACTCCGCGCCATTGCGCGGCGTCATCGTGAAGCTCGGGGCCATCAAGGCTGAACTCATCAAGGGCGCGGACGTCCTGGTCGAGGCGAAAGCCCGTTTCGAAAACCTCCAGACCGGAGAACGCGCCCACGCCATCGAAAAAGAGGGGGTGCCTCTCATGCGCTCCATACGCAAGAAGTGCGACGAGGCAGAAGCGCTGATATCCGCTGACATCTGGCCGTATCCCTCTTACAGGAACCTCCTTTCGCTGTCCGCGTAACCGGCATCCCATAGCCCCTCCTTACGCCGGCGCCCGTCATTCCCGGGGCGTCGGCGTTCTTGCTGTCCGGTTCCTTGATATTATCGGCGGTTGGGGTTATAGTTTCGGTAGAATAACCCGTATTTCGCGCTGGTAGCGGAAGCTGGCGAGTGGTGCGCGGCGAAGGCGATGGACAAAAAGGACGCCATTGACTGCGTGTGTCTCATGAACGGCGCGCTGTCACATCTCATGAGGGGCGAGTGCGGCGATATCGAGGGGTTCATGCGGGAAAACACGACACCCGGAGGGCGGAGCGGGTTCGCCCTGTGCTTTCTCAGGGGAAGCGGCGCTTACGCGCCGTGGGCCAGGGCGCTCGACCAGGTTTACGGGCGCTTTTACCAGAAACGCCAAAGATGACCGCACACGCTGATCGGAGGGATGAAGCTTGATAGAGGCCGTGCTCTTTGACCTCGACGGGACGCTGCTTGACACGCTCGACGACATAGCGGACTGCGCGAACGCCGCCCTTTCCATGAGCGGGCTGCCGACCCACGCCACAGAGGCTTACAAATATTTCGTCGGCAGCGGGGTAGACGCGCTCATACGTAGGATCGTGCCGGAGGGGATGGAGTCCGCTGAAGATCTCGGAAGGATCAAAAAAAACTACGCTGATCTGTACGCGAGGCGCGCCACGGACAAGACGCGCCCATACGACGGCATACGCGAGATGCTCGGGGCGCTGGAGGCCAGATCCCTCAAAACAGCCGTGATCTCGAACAAGCCCGACGCCTCGACCCAACAGACCGTGGCGCACTTCTTCGGGGAGGTGGCGTTCGACTTCGCAATCGGCAACAGGCCCGGCATACCCCTCAAGCCGGACCCGGCCATCGTCCTGCTCGTGGCAGACGAGATCGGCGTCCCTCCTGAGCGGTGCCTGTACGTGGGCGACACGGGATCCGACATGATGACCGCCATAAACTCAGGATGCGTCCCCGTGGGCGTGACGTGGGGCTTCCGCAAGAGGGACGAGCTTCTGTCCTGTGGCGCGAAGTTTCTGATCGACGCGCCGGAAGAGCTCCTGACGCTGCTTGGGGAAGAGACGGTTTTATGACGGAAATAAAGCGAGGCGGCAGAAGCCAGTTCGCCCTGTTCAGATCCCGCAAATTCGCCCCTCTCTTCTGGACCATGTTCCTCGGGGCCTTCAACGACAACTTCTTCAAGAGCGCGATGGTGATACTGATAACGTATCGCCTGGCGGACGAGGTGGGGCGGGACGCCAGGATCTTAGTCACGCTTGCGGCGGGCGTCTTCATCCTCCCCTTCGTCATATTCTCTGCCCTAGCCGGGCAGTTGGCCGACAAGTACGAACGGTCGGGCCTCGTCCGAAAGGTGAAGGCGGCGGAGATCGTCGTGATGTCCGGGGCGGCGGCCGGGTTCTGCCTGGGCAGCATACCACTCCTGATGGTTGTCCTCTTTTTGATGGGGGCCCAGAGCGCTTTTTTCGGGCCGCTCAAGTACAGCATCCTGCCACAGCACCTGGAAAAGGGCGACCTCATCGGGGCAAACGGCCTGGTTGAGACTGGCACGTTCCTGGCGATCCTGCTCGGCACGATCTTAGGCGGCATATTTATCCTAGACGGCACTGGCATACATATAGTCAGCCTGCTCGTGATCGGGATAGCGGCGGCAGGCTGGGCCGCGAGCCTCTATATACCGCCGACGCGCGTCGTCGACCCATTTTTGGAGTTCCGTTTCAACGTCTTTAAGGAGACATTCCTGCTGGTAGGCGGGATACGCCCGAGGCGCGACATCTTCCTCTCCGTGATAGCCATATCATGGTTTTACTTCGTAGGCGGTACGTTCCTCTCTCAGTTCCCGACATATACGAAGATAGTCATAGGAGCGGACGAGCAGGTAGCCACACTCTTTCTGGCAGTGTTCTCCGTCGGCGTCGGGGCTGGTTCCTTAGCCTGCAACGCCCTGCTCAAGGGGGAGATTTCCGGGCGCTACGTGCCGGCCTCAGCCATCGGGATGGCGGCGGCCAGCGCGCTGCTCTGCATGGCCAGCGTCCGCCCACCGCTGCCGCCCGGCGCGCCACTCATGACGATATGGGGATTCCTCGGGTCACCATCCAACGCGACCGTCCTGCTCTGCCTTTTAGGCATATCCTTCTGCGGGGGGCTTTACATCGTGCCGCTGTATGCCATAATACAGAGCCGTAGCGACGAGAGCGAACTCGCGAGCGTAACGGCGTGTACCAACATAATGGACTCGCTCTTTATGGTGATATCCTCGTTGCTGACGACCGCCCTCCTGGCGTGCGGGTTTTCGATACCGCAGATATTCCTGGCGCTCGCGGCGCTCACGGTGATAGCGGCGTGGGTAATAAGGGACGCCGTGCGCGAGCAGAGCGGGGCTGGGCGCAAGCAGGGGCTTTAACAGATGACAGTTCTGCCTCCATGCGCGTATACGCAAAAAAACCGTTGTTTTTTACATCGTTAGCGATAGACTTTGACAAACCACTATGCGCTTGCAGGCGCCACAGGGGTTCGGGCGCTTTCACAGGAGGCCGGTGACATTGGACTGTCCGGACGCGGTTGTCTCTCGAGGCATTATCTCCGTAAAGGGACTGCATAAATCTTATGACGGCAATGCCGTCCTGAAGGGCATAGACCTCGACGTGAAGGAGGGCGAGGTCGTGTCTGCGATAGGGCCCAGCGGCTCAGGCAAAAGCACGCTGGCGAGGTGCATCTGCCGCCTTGAGGGGATAGACAGCGGCAGCGTCTCCCTGTGCGGGGTGGAAATATCGACGGGCAGATCGTCGAGCAATCCCCCCCCGCCATCCTGTTTTCCAACCCCCAGCGCGCGAGGACGCGGCAGTTCCTTCAGCGGCTGCTCCCCAGCCATGGCGAAGACCTCGAACCAGCGCGGGAGGTGAGATAGATGGGCTTAGACTTCTCCCTCGTGACGCCGCGCCTTGGCTTCTTCTGGACGGGGACGCTGGTGACCATCGAGACGTCGGCGCTGTCGCTCTTGTTCGGCACGATGCTGGGCGTGTTCATCGGAATTCTGAGGGTGTCGCCCGTCAAGCCGCTCCAGCGCCTCGCAGCCTGCTACATCTACGTCATAAGGGGCACGCCAACGCTCACGCAGCTGTTTTTCATATATTTCGGGCTGCCAGCGCTCGGGATAAACCTCACCGCCATGGCATCCGGCATAATCGGCCTGTCGCTCAACTCCGCAGGCTATATCGGCGAGATAGTCCGGGGCGGCATCGAGGGCGTCCCGAAGGGACAGTGGGAGGCCGCCCGCGTGCTAGGCCTGCCGTACCCGGGGACGATGCGCTTCATCGTCCTCCCCCAGGCGCTGCGGGCCATGCTCCCGGCGATCGGCAACGAGTTCGTCACGCTGATAAAGGAGTCGTCGCTCCTCTCGACGCTCGCCATCGCCGAACTCACCATGGTGGGCCAGCAGGTGCGCAGCGTGACCTACGCGTCGTTCGAAACCTTTATAATAGTTGGCGCGATATACCTGCTGCTCACGACGGTGACCAGCATGGCGCTCAGGCAGCTTGAGAAGAGGTGGGATGTCCTATGACGGCGGACGGCGAACTGGACAGGATAAAGGCAAAGTACGGCAAAGTACGGGCTGGACTAGTCATAGGCGCGCTTGCGCTTTCGCAAAAACGTTATATAATGGCTGACGTTGCTGATAGGATATCGTTAGCATTGGAGGTGTGAGCAAATGAAAACGGGCATACATCCGAAGTACGAGGAGTGCGCTGTTACTTGTTCTTGCGGCAACAGCTTCACTACCAGGTCAACGAAGCCCGATATGAAGGTCGCGGTGTGCAACGCATGTCACCCGTTCTACACCGGCAAGAAGGGCCGCGTCGTGGAGGCGGGCAGACTTGAGAAGTTCCGGAAAAAGTACGCCGGCGTCGATTACGGGCAGAGGTCGAAGGACGCCGAGGAGTAACGCTTCCTTGAGCGGCGTTTCCAATAGGATAAAAAATCCCTTATGTCTGCTTACGGCTGGACGATATAAGGGATTTTTGGTTTTTGTGTCAACAAGGGGTGAGTGCGCGCATGTCCTGTGAGGTCAGTCTGATCGCTTACACGCCGCAGCCGGCCCGCGTCGTCGCCTCCGCCGCGAAACTTTGCTACAGCCCGTCCAAAGCGTCTTGCCTCTTTGACGGGCTGGACGCCGGGGCTGTGAGCGGCTTTTTAAAAAAACTCAAATCGGTTGGGCACATGTCGCCGTTCGAACACGCGTCATTTTCGTTCGCGGTGGACGGGCTGAGCCGCGTGGCATCCCATCAGCTCGTCAGGCACCGCGTCGCGAGCTTCTCTCAGCAGAGCCAGCGATACGTGAGGATGGCCGCGCCGGAGGCTGTAATGCCCCCCACCGTGTCATCTCTGCCAGAGGCGGCCGCCCTCTTCGAGTCTCAGCTAAAATCAGCCGCCGACGCCTATCTCCGCCTTATCTCGCTGGGCGTGCCGAAGGAGGACGCGCGGTTCATCCTCCCCCACGGCGCGCTCACGAGCCTGATCGTGACCATGAACGCGCGGGAGCTGCACCACTTCTTCTCCCTTCGCCTCTGCCGCAGGGCGCAGTGGGAGATACGCAGCCTCGCCGGGAAGATGCTGGCGCTTGCGCTGGAAGCGGCAAGGGAGCTTTTCGATCCCGCTGGCCCCCCCTGCCTCTCCGAGGGACGGTGCAGGGAGGCTGAAAGCTGCGGACAGCCATTTTCGAGCGTGGAGGAGATTCTGACAAAGACCGATGACTGACAGAGGCGTCGAGGACAGAAGCGTTTTAAAAGGCCGCATGTCGATCCTGGCAGGGATGCTGTCGCTTTGGATCGAGGAGTCGCGGAGAATCCCAGTGGGCGGCCAGGCCGTCATAGAGGGCGTACTCATGAAGGGCCCGAAACACTGGGGCTTGGTCGTGCGCGAGCCAGACGGGAAACTGTGGAGCAAGGCGTGGCCGGGCTCAGAGTGGCTGAAGCGGGGCGCGTGGAAGTGGCCTGTCATACGCGGCTTCGCGTCCATGGCGGACATGATGAGGGTCGGGATGAAGGCCCTTTCGATCTCAGCCGAGCACGCCCTTGGGGAGGAAGAGAGCTTTTCAGTCACGGAGCTCGTGATCTCCGTGTCCGTCGCCATACTGATGGTGGCGGGGCTTTTTATCGCCCTCCCGGTCTGGCTGTCCGACCAAGTGGTATCTGAGCCGGGCGCGTCGTTCGTGGTCAAGAACATCGTGGAGGGGATTATCCGCTGCGCCGTCTTCGTGGCCTACATAGCGGCCATAGGCGCGTGGAAAGACATAAGGCGCGTATTCTCCTACCACGGCGCGGAACACAAGACGATCAACGCCTACGAGAGCGGCCTTCCGCTATCCCAGGAGTCCGTGGCGTCCTGTTCGCGGATCCATCGCCGGTGCGGCACGTCCTTCCTCCTGGTGGTGGTGGCGGTGAGCATCCTCGTGTTCTCCTTCTTCGGGGACGGGCCGCTCTGGTATCGCGCCGCGGCCAGGGTGTTGCTCCTCCCGCTCGTGATCGGCCTGTCATACGAGGTCATAAAGGGCGCTTCGAAATCAGACACCTGGGGGAAGTACCTGATAATGCCGGCGCTCTGGCTGCAATACCTCACGACGCGGACGCCGGACGCCTCCATGATAGAGGTGGCGATAAGGTCTCTGGAAATAGCGCTGGACCCGCAGGCGGCGCTCACGGGCATAGACGAAAAACAGCCAGGAATTTGACGAGGTGAGGTAACATGGATCTTTGGAACAAACTCGAGGAAGTCGAGCGAACCTATAAAGACGTCGAGGCCCGCATGTCCGCGCCGGACATAGCCACGAACCAAGCGGAGATGCAGACGCTGGGCAAAAAGCACGTCGAGCTCGAACCGATTATTACGGCCTTTGGCGAATATAAGAGGGTGACCAGGGAGATCGAGGAGTCAAAACATATAATCGCCTCGGAGACGGACGAGGAGATGCGCGCCCTGGGGAGAGAGGAGCTGCTTTCGCTGGAGGAGCGCATTGCCGGCCTCGAACGCGAGATTCACGTCCTCCTGCTCCCGAAGGACAGGGACGACGACAAGAACGTTGTGATAGAGATACGCGGCGGCACTGGCGGCGAGGAAGCGGCGCTCTTCGCGGCAGACCTATTCCGCATGTACACCCGCTTCGCCGAACGGGAGAGGTGGAAGGTCGAGATACTGGACGCGAACGAGACCGGCATCGGCGGCTACAAGGAGATAGTCTTCCGCATAGAGGCCCCTGGGGCGTTCAGCAGGCTGAAGTTCGAGAGCGGCGTCCACCGCGTCCAGAGGGTCCCGGTGACGGAGGCGGGCGGCAGGGTTCACACGTCCGCCGCTACCGTGGCCGTCCTGCCGGAGGCAGAGGACGTGGACATCGATATCAGGCCGGAGGACTTGAAGATCGACACGTACCGCTCGGGCGGCGCCGGCGGACAGCACGTCAACATGACGGACTCAGCCGTCCGCATCACCCACATGCCCACAGGCGTCGTCGTAACGTGCCAGGACGAGCGCTCGCAGATCAAGAACAGGGCCAAGGCTATGCAGTTCCTCCGCACTAAGCTCTACGACGTGGAACTCCGCAGACGCGATAGCGCCATGGCGGCGGAGCGCAAGGGGCAGGTCGGCTCCGGCGACAGGTCGGAGCGCATCCGCACGTACAACTTTCCGCAGAACCGCGTCACGGATCACAGGATCGGGCTAACGCTCCACAGGCTGGATCAGGTGATCGAGGGCGACCTCTACGAGCTGATAGAGGCACTGACCCTGGCTGACCAGGCGGAAAAGATGAAGCACTTCGCCGCATGAACGCAGGGGCGCTTCGCGCGACGGTAAAAAAAAACTCTTAGGCGCCGTAGCCTCGCCAGATTTCGAGGCAGACCAGATCATCTGCGGCGTGACCGGCATCGGGAGGGCGCGGCTGCACGCGCGCCCGGAGGATGAGTCCAGCCCTGAGAGCTGCGCCAGGGTCATGGCGCTCACCCAGAGGCGCGCTTCCGGCGAGCCGTTGGCTTACGTCCTGGGAAACGCCATCTTCCGTTCGAGGGCTTTCATAACGAGGCCGGGCGTCCTCATCCCCAGGCCCGAGACGGAAATTCTGACGGAAATAGCCAGCTGCCGAATGGAGCGCCTGACGGGAGGCGAAGGGCGCTTTGCGGACTGGTGCACCGGGAGCGGCTGCATAGCCGTGACGCTCGCCCTCGAAAACCCTAGCTGGCTCTGCTGGGCAGCGGACTCGAGCGCGGAGGCGATAGAGATAGCCCGCGAAAACGCGGCGGCCCACGGCGTGCAGGACAGGATAAATTTCGTCAAGTGCGACAGACCGTCCGACGCTCTGGGATCCATCCCGCCGCGCTCCCTCGACTTCGTGGTCTCCAACCCGCCCTATATACCGAGGGGCGAAATATCGTCCTTGGAGGAACAGGTCGTCCGCTGGGAGCCGCGCGAGGCATTAGACGGCGGATCGGACGGCCTGGACGTTTACCGCACCCTCCTCTCCGAGCTGACGCCCCTCATGAAGCCACGCGCAGAGCTGCTCTTTGAGACAGGCGGCACGGATCAGGCAGACCAAGTGGGACGCCTCGCCGGACGGTGGTTCGAGTTTGCGGGAAAATTCGACGACCATCGCGGAATCAGTAGATTTCTGCTACTCAAAACCCCTGACATGATTTAAAATAAAATCAGTTTAAATTACAACAGAACTACAAGACGGGGTGAGATCATGGAAAGAAGACAGCTCGTAATAATAGGCTCAGGCCCGGCGGGCCTGACGGCGGCTATATACGGCAGACGTTCCGGGCTTGACACGCTGATCCTGGAGGGCGGACTGTGCGGCGGTCAGATAAACAACACCGCAGAGATAGCTAACTACCCTGGCATCAAGACGACAAGCGGCATTGACCTGGCTGGGGCGATGCGGGAACATGCCTCGGACTTCGGCGCGGAGCTCCGGGAATGCACGGTCGAATCGCTTTGCCTCGGCGGGGACGACAAAATCGTGCGCACGGACAAGGGGGACATATCCGCCGACGCGGTGATCATAGCGACCGGCTCGACCTACAACAAAGCGGGCTTCAAGGGCGAGGACGATTTCGCAGGGCGCGGCGTCGCGTATTGCGCCGTCTGTGACGGGCCCATGTACCAGGATGAGAGCGTGGCCGTGATAGGCGGTGGCAACACGGCCGTCGAGGAAGCGGACTACCTCACAGAGTTCGCCTCGAAGGTATATATCGTCCACCGCAGGGAAGCCCTCCGCGCCAACAGCATTGCCATCGAGCGGGCCAAGGCCAACCCGAAGATCGAGATGCTGCTGGGGTGGGTGCCGGACGAGATAACTGGCGGCGACTCGGTGCGCGGGCTGAGGCTGCACAGCCTCAAGGACGGACAGGCAAAGGAGATCGCCGTAGAGGGCGTATTCGTGTTCGTTGGGACAAAGCCCAACACTGGCTTCCTCAAGGACGGCAGCGTACAGGTGAGCGACAGGGGCTGGATAAAGACGGACGACATGATGGAGACATCAGCGGAGGGCGTCTTTGCGGCTGGCGACGTACGCGATAAATTTCTCCGCCAGGTCGCTACGGCTGTCGGAGACGGCGCCACCGCAGCTATGGCGGCCTACGACTACATCTCGAACCAGCACTACCTCAAGTCGGCCCTCTTCGAACCAGACAGGGCCGTGGCTCTCCTGATATCGAGCATAGACAGCGATCATCTGGCGCTCGCAAGGGAAACCGACGGGTGGGCCAGCTCCGGCGGTACGCCGGTAGTGGTCATAGACGGCCACCATAACCTCCGCATCAGAGAAAAGCTGGGCGTACGCGAACTGCCGTCCCTTGTTGAGATGAGAGGCGGGGTTAAGGCCCGCGAAGCCAAGCCCTCGTCAATAGAGGACATAAAGAGCTTCTGCGGCAGCAACGAGTAACGGCGTGGCGCGATTGACTCCACGCTGAAAACGGTATAGACTTCCCAAGAGCGTGGGCGCGAGGGTGGTGGAACTGGTAGACACGCATGACTTAGGATCATGTGCCACTGGCGTGGGGGTTCGAGTCCCCCCCTTCGCACCAGCAGTTAAATTCAGAGGCCCCGAACACGGGCTCGTAGGCATGAACACAGGTACTTCACGGACCGGTACTTCACGGTACTTCACGGCCCATGAACACTGTCTGTGAGCCTATTGCGTCACTGGCTGGCGCGTGATATAATCCCCGGCGTGGCAACTGTTTGGCGGTGTAGCTCAGTTGGCTAGAGCATGCGGTTCATACCCGCAGTGTCGCTGGTTCGATTCCAGCCACCGCCACCAATTCTTTATATCACGTGGTATCCGCATCCTGTCCTGTGTACCACTCTCAGGGGTGAGGCAAAATTGCTTTCAGACTCAAGGGTGAAGGCGCTGAAACCAGCAGCCGCAAGGGAACACCACGCGGACTTCCATCTGTGTAGCGGGTTCCCAAACATTTGTATCAAGCGCAAGGACAACCTGGGCGCGTTTCTTGAATGTTGGAACCGTCGTCTTGTCATTAATCACTTTTTGCGCGTATTGACGTTCCGTGTCCGTAAGTTCGATAACGTATTTCGTTTTTCTCAACTTAACCCCTCCCTATTGGATTTGAGGTTGATTATACCAATATTTGATTGTGCCAGAGTAGTACTCCCGTGGAACGAGACTTTGCCGGAACGCTGCAAGCTCGACCCCAAAGGCGCAGAATAAACCACAGGCGCGTTTTTATAGGTGACGGACTATTTGACGCTTACAAGTTTTCCGCGAGTCATTGACAGACATCTGGCGTGGCTGAAAATCCCGGGCCGGATCATGGTAATATTTACGGCGTGGATGGCATTTAAGGACGAGCCGATTAATTTGCCTGAGCGGCGTTTGGCAGCTCACCGAGGCTGGTGCCGCAAGGTTTTAAATCTTCACCCTTTAGGACCTAACTGTAAATCGGTCTTCTTAAGGCGTTTGAACATAATCGATCCCTTCAAATGAAATATATCCGCGCGCCTAGGCGAAGAGGGTGCTGGGAAATGTATGAGACTCCAAAATTGCTCGGTTCCGGCGACAGCTGTCTCGTAGTCGAGTTTTCCGACGCGATCGAGATAGACGCGAATATAAAGCTCCAATGCCTGAGGCACGCTCTGGACGATCTGAAAATCAAAGGGGTCAGGGAATGCGTCCCAACGTACCGCTCTCTGTCGATCCATTACGACCCTGTGAAACTTTCCCGGGAAAAGCTGGAGAAAATCGTATCCAGATCTCTTGAAAAGCCTGTCGAGTCCGGCGGCGCCCTAAAACGCGTTCTCGTCATGCCGGTGGCGTATGGCGGGGAGTACGGGCCGGATATGGCGAACGTGTCGGCGCATACCGGTTTCGATGAGGCTGAGATAGTCAAACGCCACACGGCCAGGGACTACTACTGTTACATGCTGGGCTTCACCCCAGGCTTCAGCTACCTGGGAGGGCTGGACGAGGCGCTCGCCACGCCCAGGCTCGCAAAGCCCCGGACGCTCATCCCTGCCGGCAGCGTGGGCATAGCCGGGAAGCAGACGGGGGCCTACAGCATCGACAGCCCCGGTGGCTGGCAGCTCATAGGGCGGACGCCCCTGCTGCTCTTCGACCCGGACGACGAACAAAACCCCACTCTGATCGACGCCGGCGACTGGATCAGGTTCAGGAGCATTTCACGGGACGAGTTCGAGAGCATCGGACGCGACGTAAACGCCGGCACATACAAGCCGGAGCGGTTTGTCGAGCGTGACGGGGGAGACGGCTCATGTCATTCTTAGTCGAAAAGCCCGGGATGTTCACGATCGTTCAGGATCTCGGGCGGTGGGGGCATCAGTCGAGAGGGCTTACCGTGTCAGGGCCAATGGACCCGTTTTCGCTCAGGCTCGGAAACGTGATGCTGGGCAACGACGAAAACGACGCGGCGCTGGAGCTAGCTGTCGGCGGCTTCGAAGCGGTCTTTCAGCGGGAGTGTTGCGTCGTTCTGACCGGCGCTGGGCTCCCCATGACGATAAACGGATGCCATGCGCCGACGTGGACAGTGCATTACGTCCACGCCGACGCGCGGGTGGCTGTGCGCGTCCCGCCCTCCTTCGCGGACGGCTGCCGTTCGTATCTGTGCGTGAGCGGAGGCATTGACGTGCCGATCGTGATGGGCAGCCGCTCGACCTTTACAAGGGGGAAGATCGGCGGCTACATGGGGCGGGCGCTCACGGCGGGCGACGCGGTCCAAATCGGGCCTCCTGCGCCTTTATGGCGGATTTCAGCGGGATTTACGTGTCCGGACCGGTTCCGGCCAGGACGCTGCCGGGACGAACCGATTCACGCGATGGACGGGCCGCAGATAGACTCTTTCACCGACGCGGGGGTTAAAACGTTTTACAATGAGACGTACACGGTGACCGACAAGATAGACAGGATGGGTTACAGGCTCGACGGCCCGGTTATCGCGCATAAAGACGGCGCCGACATCATTTCGGACGGGATCGTCCACGGTTCCGTCCAGGTCCCAGGCGAGGGGAAGCCCATAGTGCTGATGTCCGACCGCCAGACGACCGGCGGGTACACGAAAATAGCCGTCGTGAGCACGTGGTCGGCCGCGCTCCTCGCGCAGAAAACGCCTGGCGCCGCCGTGCGCTTTCATAGGGTAAGCGAAAAAGAGGCCGCCGGATACCTGACATCGTTTGAGAACGATCTGCGCAGGCTGGACGAGATGCGCGCCACCTACAGATCGAGAAGGATATGGTAGTATTTTAGCTTGTCTTGGCATCTCCCTGAGACAACATGAAAGTCATAAAAATAGGGCGCAGCCCAGGCACCGGGAGGTAATTGCATGAGCGCTTCAGATTTAAGGATCGACATGAACAGCGATTTGGGCGAGGGATTCGGGGCGTGGAGTATGGGGAGCGACATGGGCGTCCTCTTGTCCGTGTCCTCGGCCAACGTAGCGTGCGGATATCACGCCGGGGATCCGTCAATCATGCGCAAGACTGTCAGAATGTGTGCGGACAGCGGCGTCGCCGTGGGCGCGCACGTCTCTTACCCAGATCTCATGGGTTTCGGCAGACGCAACATGGCGTGTACGCCGCAGGAGGTATACGATTACTGCGTTTATCAGATCGGGGCGCTGGCGGCATTCTGCAAGGCACAGGGCGTGCGGATACAGCACGTCAAGCCGCACGGCGCGCTCTACAATCAGGCGGCCCGGGACAGGGCTCTGGCGGACGCCATCGCCTCCGCGGTCGCCGACATGAAGGAAGGGATAATACTGATGGGGCTCGCCGGTTCCGAGTTCGAGCCGGCGGCCTCCGCCGCAGGGGTGAAATTCGCGGCAGAGGCGTTCGCGGACAGAGCGTACCTGAAAGACGGGTCTCTGTGTCCCCGGTCGAAGGAAGGAGCGGTGATCCACGACGCTAAAACCGCCGCGGAGCGCGTCGTGTGGATGGTGACGCGCGGCACGGTCACAGCCCACGACGGGACGGCGATACGTTTCAGGCCAGACACGATCTGTCTGCACGGCGACACGAAAGAAGCGGTCGAAATGGCCGCGGCCGTCCGCGCGGCGCTGGAAGCCGCCGGAGTAAAAATAACCCCCTTATCCCGATTCTGAACCAGCGATTGATTACTGGAGGAGGCAGTGTAAAATGGCTCATACGACCGAATCTCTGTCACGGGTTCACGCGGCTAAAGCGCGGGAAATCATCCGAAACGGCGAGTGGGATGCGCCCACGTCTGGGCTGTCTTTAGGTTACGTCCAGGCGAATATGATCATTCTGCCGAAAGACTGGGCTTTCGATTTCCTTCTCTACGCGACGAGAAACCCCAAGCCCTGCCCCATACTGGACGTAACGGAAGCTGGCGACCCGGAACCGAAGCTGATCGCGCCGGGCGCTGACGTGAGGACGGATCTGCCGAGATACAGGATATGGAAGGACGGAGAACTTGCGGGCGAACCGACGGATATCAGATCCGAGTGGAGAGACGATCTAGTCGCCTTCATGATCGGGTGCTCCTTTTCATTCGAGGGCGCGCTCCTTGAAGCCGGGATAGGGATACGCCACATCGAGGAAAACGTCAACGTCCCCATGTATCTCACCAACGTTCCCTGCAAACCGGCAGGGCGTTTTTCAGGAAATACGGTGATGAGCATGAGGCCCATACCCCACGGCCAGGTCGTCAAGGCCGTGACCTGTACGTCGCGCTTTCCGTCCGTGCATGGCGCGCCGATGCACATAGGCGCCCCGTCAGCTATAGGGATCAGGGATATCGGACGCCCTGATTTTGGCGACGCGGTGAGCATAAAAGAAGGAGAAGTCCCAGTATTCTGGGCCTGCGGCGTGACGCCCCAGGCGGCAGTGATGCAGTCGAAACCGCCGTTTGCCATCACTCACGCCCCGGGACACATGTTCATCGCCGATAAACGCGACTCGGATTACTCGGTGCTGTGAAAATTGAAAATTACCGGCGATCAGCGTGGGACACGCCCACAAAAATGGGGTTGACGAACGCTGAAAACCATGTAGAATACGCAATGTTGGACATTTAGCGGCAAGATCGCCGGTGTAGCTCAGTTGGTAGAGCAGCGCACTCGTAATGCGCAGGCCTCCGGTTCAAGTCCGGACACCGGCTCCAGGAATAGCAAGGGTTTACGGGAACACCGTAAGCCCTCTTTTTTTGCCGTGGTTCCATAATGGTTCCACGTGGCAGAAATTTATAGGACTACCCCAAAAACTCTTCTAACGAACATGATTTATGGCCTTGACATTTTTGAATAAGCACGATATTTTTGACGCATTGATGAGGAAAGGAGGAAATCAGCGAATGACAAGACTTCGAGAATTACGACAGGAGCGCGGCCTTACTCTTAGTGATTTATGCCGTGCCCGGAAATTGAGCGTAAGCGAGTTGTCGTATGTAGAGCGCCGAAAACATGTAGCGTCGCGGCGGCTCAAGGAAGCACTATTGAAATTTTACCATGCATCAAGCGATGAGCTATTTGATAACGAAGGTTTAGCGCGTCACGCAATGAAGGGTTGAGCAACGGAATCAACAACATAGAATGCACCATAATCCAAATAAAATAGCCGCCAGGAAGGGCGGCAGAAAGGAAGTGTTGTAATTGAACAATCAAGGAGATTTTACCACAAAACAGGGGTTTGAGCTACCTATACACTCAAACCTAAAGCGTATTCATGGGCCCATGTCCCGCGAAAAGAGTATTGAAAAAATCCTATCATTCGCGGCGAAAGCATCAGATCCCGCCGTAAAGAAACAGGCACAAGCGGAGGTAAGGAACAGTTAAATAATAACAT
>JAIRNC010000016.1 GCA_031258255.1 Synergistaceae bacterium | reverse complement strand
CATCTGCATCTTCTGTCGGGTCGTAATTTCGGGTGGCCTCCAGGTTAGGCGGCGATCCTAAAACCCGGAAGGGGGGGATCTTAGATGACGACGGTCATTCGTAAAGACGGAGAGAGCCTCGAAGACACTCTTCGCAGATTCAAGCGGGAGGTTTCGAAGGTTGGAACTCTCCGAGAGGCAAGGAAGAGAGAACACTACGAGAAGCCCAGCGACGCCAAAAAACTGAAACGCGCCGAAGCTGCCCGTAAACGCAAGAGCAGCAGAACCCGGTGAACAAACGACTGATTTTTTATCCGATTTTTTCATCAAGGTAGGTGCCGACATGGGATTGGTTGCAACGGTCGCCGCGGATTTGCTCGTGGCCATGAAAGCTCGCGAGGAACTGAAATTATCCGTTCTGCGCATGTTGAAGGCCGAATTTCAAAAAGCTCAAGCGGACAAGGGTAAATCATCGGCATTGACCGAAGAAGAGGCATTGGCGTTGGTGCGCCGGCTGGTAAAACAGCGCAAAGAAGCGGCGGAGCAGTACGAGGCCGCCGGAGCTTCCGACCGGGCAAAAGAAGAACTCAGCGAGGTTGTCGTTCTCGAGTCCTATCTTCCCGCGCAGCTGGGAGACCAGGAATTGGACGCGCTGGTTCGGTCGGCGGCGGAAAAAGTGGCCGCTTCCTCCCTCAAGGACATGGGGAAACTCATGAGCGCGCTGATGCCCTCAGTGGCGGGACGCGCTGACGGGAAACGAGTCAAGGAGAGAGCGACGGCATATCTGACTTTGTTATAAAAACAAAAGAGAAAAAGAGGGAGTCTGGACACAGGTCCGGCTCTCTCTTTATTATTTTTGTCCGCCACTTTTAGCTTTTTAGTTTTTTAGTTTTTTAGTAAGCAATAAAACTTTAAGGAGTGTTGTTCGATGACTTTGAATTTCGATGCGCAGCGTTACACGTACCCTTCGAGACGGACTGTCGTCTACGGTTCCCGGGGAATGGTGGCGACGGGACAGCCTTTGGCGGCCCAAGCCGGTCTGGAGATACTCAAAAAAGGAGGCAACGCCGTCGACGCTGCGGTTGCCACGGCGGCGTGCCTGACGGTGGTGGAACCAACGGCCAACGGCATCGGCGGAGATTCCTTCGCCTTGGTATGGATAAAAGACAAGCTCTACGGTTTGAACTCCAGCGGCTTTTCCCCCAAGGCGGCCAGCGCTGAGGCCCTGACGGGATCGGGCTTGAAAGAAATGCCGAAATACGGCTGGTACCCCGTGACGGTCCCCGGCGCTCCCTCCGGGTGGGCGGCCCTGTCCAAGAAATTCGGCAGGCTTCCCCTGACGGAGGTTCTGAAGCCGGCGATCGCCTACGCCACCGACGGATATCCCGTCTCCCCCACGGTGAGCAAGCTGTGGAAAAGGGCCTTCGTCAACTACACGAAAGAGGGCAAGGGAGAAGAGTTCAAACATTGGTTCGAGACCTTCTGCCCCAGCGGAAAAGCACCCGAGGCGGGCGAGGTCTGGTCGTCCAAAGGGCACGCGGAGACCCTCGCCCTGATCGCGGAGACGGGAGCGGAGGCCTTTTACCGCGGAGCGCTGGCCGAAAAGATCGACGCGTTTTCCAAGAAATACGGAGCGTGGCTGGCCGCCTCCGACCTGGCGGAATACTATCCTGAGTGGGTCGAGCCCATCAGCGTCAACTACAGGGGCTATGACGTGTGGGAAATCCCGCCCAACGGGCACGGGATCAACGCGCTGATGGCTCTCAACATATTGAAAGGCTACGATTTCTCCGGCCCGCGCGAACAGTGCGAAACATATCATAAGCTGATAGAGGCGATGAAGCTCGCGTATGCGGATGGCATGAAATACATCGCCGACCCGCGCTTCATGAACGTCAGCGCCACCGAACTGCTGTCAGAGAATTACGCCGCGCAAAGGCGGGCTTTGATAGGAGAGCGGGCCCTGAACCCGGAACCTGGCCGCCCTCATAGAGGGGGTACCGTATATCTCGCGACGGCAGACGGTCAAGGCAATATGGTGTCAATGATACAGAGCAACTACATGGGATTCGGCTCCGGGCTTGTCGTGCCGGGCACTGGCATAGCGTTGCATAATCGCGGGAACAATTTCAGCCTCGACCCTGATTCGCCGAATTTCATGGCCCCTGATAAGAAACCGTACCACACGATAATCCCGGGATTCCTCACCAAAAACGGCGAGGCTGTCGGCCCCTTCGGCGTCATGGGAGGGTTTATGCAGCCCCAGGGACACCTCCAGGTAATAACGAACCTCATAGATTTTGGCATGAACCCCCAGGAGGCTATCGATGCTCCGCGGTGGCAGTGGACGAAAGGCTTGACCGTTGAGATGGAGTCCTCTGTCCCAAGCCATATTGCCTCGGGCTTATCCGCGAAGGGACACGACATAAAAACACTTCACGACAGCATTTCCTTTGGCAGGGGCGAAATGATCGTCCGGACAGAACACGGAAGCCTGGCTGGCGCCACGGAGCCCCGCACGGATGGGTGCGTAGCCGCGTGGTAAGAGTGCTGGCGTTCCGCCGGGCGCCATAGCTCCGGGCCACGCCGGTCCGTCCGCGGAGAAAAACCCTCACGCCGGAACGGCAAGGATGAGGGGGATATTTTTTTGAAACATATACTTGACAGACACATATATTTGCGTAATAATAATTAGCGTCAAACAAGTATATTTGATTTCCCGAAATTATTGACGAAGGGGGCTGCTCCATGGCGCCAAAATTATCGTCGGACCTCTTGCGGGGTCATACGGATACCATCGTACTGGGCGTTTTGATGAATGCCGACCGTTACGGCCTGGAAATCTACAACCGGATTTTAGCCCGCACCGGCGAGCAGTACGAAATGAAGGCGGACACCCTGTATTCCAGCTATAAGCGGCTGGAGAGGGACGGGTGCGTCACATCGTACTGGGGCGACGAAACGCAGGGAGCGCGCCGCAAGTACTACCGTATTACTGACAGAGGACGCGAGCTGTACAGGCAGAATCTGCTGGACTGGGAGTTTACCTTAAAAATCTTGGACAATTTGTTGAAGGAGGAAAAGCGATGAACACGCACGAGTACATCGACTCGCTGTTTGCAGACTATCAGGAAACTTCAGCGCTCGCTGACTTCAAGGAAGAACTCAAAGGCTTTCTGGACGAGCGGATAAAGAACCTCGTCAAGGGCGGCATGGACGAAAATAACGCCTTTGAAAGGGCTACGGGCGAGCTCGGCGACATTTCAGCGGTCGCGGAAGAGATCAGCCGCAAGAAAAAACAGGAGGTGCTGGGTGAAATGTATTTGAAAACAAGGCATTATATGACGACGCGGAGAACCGCCCTTTACGTCCTCTGCGGCGCCGCTCTCGGCTTCGGGGTGATCGTAGCCGCCGTTTCGGGGTTTTTCAGCGGAGACGCGAACGCGCCGCTGGGTTCGCTGCTCATCTTCGGAGGCATCCCGATTCTCGGCTTTCTGTTTCTATGGCTCACTCAGGAAACGGCCGTGCGCGAGGCGATGGGCCTGAGACGGGCGCTTTTATACGTGGCCGCAGGGGGCGTTTTCCTGTTCGGGGTGTTTACGTTCCTATTTACATATTTCGAGGACGGTTCAGGCCTGCCATACGCGGTCGCCACGCTGATCCCGTTCGTGCTGCCCAGCTCGGCGTTCGGCGCGTTCCTTTTGCTGACCGAAAAGGACAGGAGCAAGCCGTGGGTGGCGCGTCAGCGCGAGGAACATATAAAGCGCTCAAGCGGGCGCTTCGGCGACCCGGCGCAGGAGGAGCGGTTCGGCCTGTTCTCCGGCGCGCTCTGGATAACGGCGATAGCGGCGTTCATTCTGCTCACGATTCTTTTCGGCGTAAAATTCTCATGGCTCGCGCTCGCGGCCGCGCTCGTCGGGCAGATGCTCGTCACGGCCGCGTTCACGAAATCTGAATAGGCCAGCCGCACTGGATTAACGGCTTACGGCATCCGCCTTGTGCTGCTCGAACACGTCCTTCAGCAGGTCGTACAGGTGCTTGCCCCGCTTCTGCTCGAACAGCCGCACAAGGCCGTTATGCAGCGATTTCAACTCGCTTTCGTTCATAAAGAGGTTGTATATGCTGTTGTAGTGGCCGGGGCTCAGCTTCTCTTCCTTCACGAGCCCCCTTATCGTCTTTTTGGTCGCGTTGTCGAGCTTCAGGGAATTCGCGGCAGCGGCAGGCGCGGCCTCGGCTGGCGGCTGCGGCGCTATGGTGTTTCGCCGCTCGATGCTGACGCCAGCCTTGTTGTATCTCCAGTAGTCGATAACAGCCTCAAAATCCCTGTCGTTGCTGATTATGTAAAACTCCTTGTCCTCCCCTGCCGCTACGAGGCTTCCAAGGCAGGTGGCGAGCTGAAAGTCGAGATAGTTGTCCGCCGTCTTTTTCATCTTCTTTACCTTTACCAGCGCCATGGAATTGAGTATGGCCATGAGGGTTTCAACCGGGACGTCGTTTATCATATTGCCGACAAAAATGATCACCGTGTCCTTCTCCGTCAGGCTCTTGATGCCGCTCAGGCCGTTCCTGTTGACATTTTCATAATCGATCAGATACGTCGCCATGGTTTCAAAATCTCCCTCTCGTGCATATTGCCTGACGCAGCCAAGCAACTCCTGGCTATGATTTTACACCCATATAACCTCGCGTCAATTCCAGCGCCATTTACTGCCAGGGCGACAGCATTTACTGCGTGAAATACCTTGCCCCAGGGGCCGCATATCATATAATAAAGGATGGGGGCGATCCCCGCCGCAAGCAACTATTATGGGAATATCGCAAGGGAGTGGGGCAAGCCTGATGAATGCAGACGTGGAAAAAACGCCGGAGGTGCGCCTTGACTTCGAGCGACCGGGACGAAAGGGCATAAGCGAGGTCATCTACTGCCCGGGCAAATCGGACGCGCAGCTGCTCTCCATAGCCCGGGGCGTGCGGCAGCGCGGGGTCACCATGGCCTTCAGCCGGATGACGGCCGAACAGGCGGCGCTGGTCGCGGGCGACCCGCCGCTGGAGCACGACCCTGTGTCGAGACTGGGCGTGATAAAGTTCAAGGACGCCCAGCCGGGCGGGCTCGTCGCGGTGCTTTCAGCCGGCAGCAGCGACGTCCCTATAGCCTCCGAGGCCGCTGCGATAGCGGAGCTGAACGGATGCCGCGTGAAAAAGTTTTTCGACGTGGGCGTGGCCGGGCTGCACCGGCTGCTGTCCATCCTGCCGGAGATAAAGGACGCGCCCGTCGTGATCGTCGCCGCCGGCATGGACGGCGCTCTCCCGAGCGTCGTGGCTGGACTCGTGCGCGGGCTGGTCATCGGCCTGCCGACCTCCGTGGGCTACGGGATCGCCTCCGGCGGAAACGTGGCGCTGGGCTCCATGCTGTCGTCCTGCTCGCCAGGCCTCGTGGTGGTCAACATAGACAACGGCGTCGGGGCGGGGCTGTCGGCCGTCATCGCTGCCCGGCGCGAAATTACGCACGAAATTACGTGAAATTGCCTAGCGAATTTTTTTGACATCCTGGGATCCATTTGATATTATCTCCTGCTGTACATGTTGTACTAACTAAAATTTTCACTCAGGGAGGTACTTCTCCCCATGCTGGTAACAGCCCCTTCGGAGAAAGCGCAAGAACGTCTGATTTTCGGCACGGAAAAGGATCTTTTACCTCTTCCAGACTTAGTGGAAGTCCAGAAAAATTCACACGACTGGTTTTTCCAAAAAGACACAGACCCGATGATGCGGGAGGAGCAAGGGCTCCAGGAACTTTTCAAAGAGGTCTTCCCGATTCAGAGCTATGACGGCTCGTTTTCGCTCGAGTTCGTCAGCTACAGCATCGAACCGGAGACGATCAGCCTGGACGAGGCCAGGAGCAGGGACTTGACGTGGTCGAGGCCAGTGAGGGCAACGATACGCCTCGTCAACAAGAAGAGCGGCGAGATCAAGGAGGAGGAGATATACCTCGGCGACTTCCCCATAATGACGGCTCGCGGCACGTTTATAATAAACGGCTCCGAGCGCGTCGTGGTGAACCAGCTCGCCAGGTCCGCCGGCGTGTACTTCTCAGCCGAGCGGACGCCAGGACAGGAGCTCTTCTCCGCCAAGGTCATACCGGACCGCGGCGCGTGGATGGAGTTCGACCTCCCGAAGGGCGAGCCTCCCCTCAAGACCGAGCCGATCTCGGTTAAGGTGGACAGCAGGAAGAAGATCCCCGTTACCATGCTCATCAAGGCATTCGGGGTTAATTCCGACACGGAGATACTCAAGCTGTTCGACGCCAAGGAAGTAGAGATGGACTTGACCGAGGACGACGTCAAGGGGATGCTCATCGCAGAGACCATAGCCGCCCCGGACGGAGCTGTCCTCATCAAGAAGAACGAGCGTCTCTCCAAGGAGCACCTGGAGACGCTCTGGAACCAGGGCAGGACGAAGGTGTGGGTGTGGGACGCGGATCCCGTCATAGCCGCCACCATCGAGAAGGACGGCGTTTCCACCAGTGACGAGGCCATTATGGAGCTCTTCAAGCGCCTCAGGCCTAACGAGCCGGCCCGGATGGAGAACGCCCGCGAGTACGTCCACAGCATCTTTTTCGACACGAGGCGCTACAACCTCGGGCGAGTCGGGCGCTACAAGGCAAACAAGCGCCTCGGGCTCGATATCCCGGACAAGGAGCGCCTGCTCTCCATACCGGACATCGTGGCGATCTCGATGGAGCTGCTTCGCCTTAGGAACGACGAGGCATACGAGGGGGAGGACGACATCGACCACCTCGGCAACAGGCGTGTGCGCGCTGTGGGCGAGCTCTTGCAGAACCAAGTACGCATCGGGCTGCTCAGGATGGAGCGCATCGCCAAGGAGCGCATGACGACGATCCCGGACCTGGCCACGTCCATGGCCCGCGACCTCATCAACGTGCGCCCCGTATCAGCGGTCCTGCGCGAGTTCTTTGGCTCCGGCCAGCTCTCGCAGTTCATGGATCAGACCAACCCGCTGGCGGAGCTGACGCACCGACGCAGGCTCTCTGCGCTGGGGCCAGGCGGCCTGAGCCGTGAGCGGGCAGGGTTCGAGGCCCGCGACGTCCACTACACGCACTACGGCAGGGTCTGCCCGATCGAGACGCCTGAAGGCCCTAACATCGGGCTGGTCACGTCGCTGGCGACATATGCGCGGATAAACGACTACGGCTTCCTCGTGCGCCCCGTGCGGAAGGTCGAAAAGGGCGTCGTCTCGGACGAGGTCGTCTACCTCTCGGCGGACGAGGAGGACACGAAGTACGTGGGCCGCGCCGACACGCCGATGGAGGACGACGGGCGCATCAGCGGGCACACGATATACGTGCGCTTCCGCAACGACGTGCGGGAGGTTTCGCCAGAAGAAGTTCAGTACCTGGACATATCGCCAAAGCAGATCGTCTCGGTATCGACGGCGCTCATCCCGTTCCTCGAGCACGACGACGCAAACAGGGCCCTCATGGGATCCAACATGCAGCGCCAGGCCGTCCCCCTCGTGAACGCCGAGGCGCCGCTGGTGGGGACAGGCATCGAGCACAGGATAGCCAGGGACTCCGGCTCATGCGTGGTGGCCCTCCGCTCCGGGGAGGTCACCTACCTGGACGGCGACCGCATAGAGGTGACGTCCGACGACGGGTACCGGGACGCGTACAATCTCATCAAGTTCCGCAGATCCAACCAGGGCACGATCATCCATCAGAAGCCGATCGTCTCCAGCGGCGCCAAGGTCGCGGCCGGACAGATCATAGCGGACGGCCAGTCCTGCGACGGCGGAGAGCTGGCGCTTGGGCGCAACGTCCTGGTGGCGTTCGTCTCCTGGGAGGGCTACAACTTCGAGGACGCGATCCTGCTGAACCAGCGCCTCGTCAAGGAAGACTTCTACACGTCCATCCACATAGAGGAGTACGAGGTGGAAGCCCGCGAGACGAAGCTGGGTCCCGAGGAGATCACGAGGGACATACCCAACGTCGGCGAGGACGCGCTAAAGAACCTCGACGAGGACGGGGTCATAAGGGTAGGCGCGGAGGCCAAGGCCGGCGACATCTTGGTCGGCAAGGTCACCCCGAAGGGCGAGTCGGATCAGACGCCGGAGGAGAAACTGCTGCGGGCGATCTTCGGCGAAAAGGCCCGCGAGGTCCGCGACACGAGCCTCCGCGTGCCACACGGCGAGGGCGGGAAGGTCGTCACCGTGAAGCGGCTCACGAGGGCCGAGAACAGCGAGGACATGAGCGCCGGGGTGAACGAGGTCATCAAGGTTTACGTGGCGCAGTTCCGCAAGATAACCGAGGGCGACAAGATGGCGGGGCGTCACGGCAACAAGGGCGTCGTGTCCAGGATACTGCCGGAGGAGGACATGCCTTACCTCTCGGACGGCACGCCCGTCGACGTCGTCTTGAACCCGCTCGGCGTTCCGTCCCGCATGAACCTGGGGCAGGTGCTCGAGACGATATCCGGCTTCGTGGCGTTCCAGAACGGCTGGAAGGTATCGACGCCGGTATTCATGGCTGCCAACGAGAACGAGATACTGGCGCATCTCGACAACGTGAGGGAGGAAAAGTACCCAGAACTCACCCACGACTGCAAGATCACGCTCTACGACGGCAGGACGGGCCTCCCGATGGACGGGAAGGTCACGGTGGGCATAATGTACATGCTCAAGCTGATACACCTCGTAGACGACAAGATCCACGCCCGCTCTATAGGGCCGTACAGCCTCATCACGCAGCAGCCGCTGGGAGGCAAGACGCAGTTCGGCGGCCAGCGGTTCGGAGAGATGGAGGTATGGGCGCTCGAAGGGTACGGGGCGGCTCACATGCTACAGGAGATGCTCACGGTCAAGTCCGACGACATCCACGGGAGGCTCCGGACATACGAGCGCATCGTCAAGGGGCAGAACCTCATCAAGCCCGGCGTGCCTGAGAGCTTCAGGGTTCTCATAAAGGAACTGCACGGCCTTGGCCTGGACGTTGAGATAAAGTACAGCGACGGGACGTTCGGCGAGCTGGTGATGAGCGAGGAGGACGAGAAGGGACACCGCGTCACATCCCTACGGCCGGATTCCATCGTAGACCGTGACTCGGGCGGCGAGAGCGACTTCATCGAGTCCCTGGAAGCGCCGGAGCGCCCGGATCTCTTCGACACGTCGTCGGAGTACAGCGGGCTGGAGCTATCAATCCTGGATCCAGGGATGCAGGACAAGTCGAACGAGCTTTTCTCCTCCGGTGACGATCAGGCCGATGACGAGGAAGAGAACTATACGGGGGATGATGAATAATGGCCGAGCATCGTAACATATCCGGCGTCCGCATGAAGCTCTCCTCCCCTACTCGGGTACGCGAGCTTTCCAGCGGCGAGGTCAAGAAGCCGGAGACCATAAACTACAGGACACTCAGGCCCGAGAAGGACGGGCTCTTTTGCGAGAGGATTTTCGGCCCCACGCGCAGCTTCGAGTGCGCCTGCGGCAAATACAAGCGCAGCGGCCCGAAATTCCGCGGCGTCATCTGCGACAGGTGCGGCGTCGAGGTCACGGACAACCGCGTCCGGCGCGAGAGGATGGGCCACATCGAGCTGGCCGCTCCCGTGGTGCACATATGGTATCTGCGCGGCATACCGAGCCGACTCAGCCTCCTCCTCGGCACATCCACGAAGGACCTCGAGAAGGTCGTCTACTTCGCGCCAACGAGGAAGCGCGAACAGAAGTACAAGGTCATCTCTGACGGCAGACGCACGGACCTAGTGAAGCGCGGAGACCTGGTGACGTTCGGCGAGGAGAGGATCCACAGGCACTACGACCCGAAATTCAGCGCCGAGGAGGCCTTCCGGATCACGAAGGTGGAGGACGTGCCTATCGACGCAGGCGACGTGATCAGCGCATCGCAGACCAAGCGTATCAGGGACGATTTCGGCGACGACGTCTTCAATGTCGAGCCGGCGTACCGCGTCGTAAGGGGGGGCGCTGACGATACGGGGGAGGTGTTCCCCGAGTCTCAGCTCGACAGGATGAGGGAACTCATCAACGGGGCGGAGTTCGCGCGCGTCCACCTGCAAAACCAGGAAGCGTTCTTCGTGACGAGCGTGATACATCTGCCGTTCTCAAAGGGCGACGTCATCTCGGAGAGCGAGTACAGGCTGTATCACCAGAAATACGTCGGGCGGTTCGTCGTTCAGCCGGAGACCGAGACGGTCGAGGATCCCTGTTCTATAGTGATCGAGGGCGGCGAGTCGCCCTTCGAGCGCGCCGACATAATCTTCGAGCGCGAGGAGCGGCTGTGCGCCGCCTACGACAAAAACTTCCTCGGCGGGATCGGCGCTGAGGGCGTCTACGCGCTCCTTCAGCGCATCGACATGGACGACCTCTCCAGCACGCTGCGCGAGGAGATAGCCGAGTCGTCCGGGCAGAAGAAGCGCAAGCTGGTAAAGCGCCTTCAGATCGCCGAGGACTTCCGCAAGAGCGCGTCGCGCCCCGAGTGGATGGTGCTGTCCGTGCTGCCCGTCATCCCGCCGGATCTGCGGCCCATGGTGCAGCTGGACGGCGGCAGGTTTGCCACGAGCGACCTGAACGACCTCTACCGCAGGGTGATAAACCGCAACAACCGCCTCAAGAAGCTGCAGGAACTCAGGGCGCCTGACATCATCATACGCAACGAAAAGAGGATGTTGCAGGAATCTGTCGACGCCCTCATAGACAACGGGCGGCGCGGCAAAGCCGTCCTCGGCGCTGGCAACAGGCCGCTAAAGAGCCTGACGGACCTGCTGCGGGGCAAAAAAGGGCGCTTCCGCCAGAATCTCCTGGGCAAGAGGGTGGACTACTCTGGCCGCTCGGTCATCGTCATCGGGCCGAACCTGAAAATCTACCAGTGCGGCCTCCCGAAGCAGATGGCCCTGGAGCTCTTCAAACCCTTCGTCATGAACAAGCTGGTCGAAAACGGCCTCGCCCCCAACGTCAAGAGCGCGCGGCGCTTCATAGAGCGGGGGCGTGACGAGGTGTGGGCGATCCTGGAGAGCATAATCAAGGACCACCCCGTCATGCTGAATCGCGCGCCTACGCTCCACAGGCTGGGCATACAGGCGTTCGAGCCGGTGCTGATCGAGGGGAAGGCCATACGCCTCCACCCGCTGGTCTGCACGGCGTTCAACGCGGACTTCGACGGCGACCAGATGGCCGTGCACGTGCCGCTTTCGATAGAGGCTCAGACCGAGGCGCGCATACTCATGCTGTCGTCCAACAACCTGCTCTCCCCTGCCAGCGGCAAGTCCGTCGTGACCCCGACGCAGGACATCATCCTGGGGATATACTATCTGACCAGCATGTGGGACGGGCTGAAGGGCGAGGGCTCGTACTTCCGCGACATGGACGACGTCCTGTCGGCCATAGACCACGAGCTGGTTCACATAAACTCGCGGGTCAAGCTGAAGGCGCTGCCGGAGTGGAGGATATCGGAAGCCGAGCTGGACGGGAGGGGCTACTTCGACACGTCCCCGGGGCGCGTCGTGTTCAACCAGTCGCTCCACAGCGGGCTGCGCTTCATAAACCGCTCCATCAGCAAAAAGGACCTGAGCGCCCTCTTGGACGATACCTACGACCAGATCGGGCAGGACGCCATGGTGGACATGCTCGACTCCATAAAGGTACTGGGCTACAGGTGGTCGACGCGGAGCGGCATAAGCCTCGGCATCGGCGACGTCACGGTCCCTGTCGAGAAAAAAGAGATAGTCGAGTCCTCTCTCTTGAAGGAGGCGGACCTCTCCGAACAGAACGAGATGGGCCTCCTCACTGAGGAGGAGTACATGCGCGAGAAGGACTTCATCTGGTCCGATGCCGGCAGAAGGATCGCCGACAGGATAATGGATCACATGGCGAAGTCGAACCCGCTGCGCATGATGGTGGACTCCGGCGCGCGCGGCACGAGGGGGCAGGTGGCCCAGATGGCAGGCATAAGGGGCCTCATGGCCGACCCTTCGGGGCGCATCATAGACTACCCCATCGTGGCAAATTTCCGGGAAGGCCTCAACATGCTGGAGTATTTCATCTCCACGCACGGCGCGCGGAAGGGCTTGGCGGACACGGCTCTGCGCACCGCTAAATCCGGCTACCTCACGAGAAGGCTCGTCGACGTGGCGCAGGATCTCATAATAACAGATGACGACTGCGGCACGACGATGGGGATCGAGGTACGTCCGCTCACGGCGGAGGACAAGGTGATCATCTCCCTCTCGGAGCGCCTCAACGGGCGGATCCTCTTAAACGACCTGTACCACCCCGAAACGGGCGAGGCGCTCCTCCCTAAGGGCAGCGAGATATCGGCGCCCATGGCGCGCAGGATCGAGGAGCTCGGGATAAAGTCCGTGTGGGTTCGCAGCCCTCTCACCTGCGGTCTCCGTCACGGCATCTGCCGCACATGTTACGGGAGGGACCTTGCCACCCGCAAGAAGATCTCCGTCGGGGAGGCAGTCGGCGTCGTCTCCGCGCAGTCAATCGGCGAGCCGGGGACGCAGCTCACGATGCGCACGTTCCACACAGGCGGCGTTCGCCAGTTCACGGGTGAGGACATCACTCAGGGCCTCCCCAGGATCGAGCAGCTCTTTGAGGTCCGCCGCCCCAAGAAGGTCGCGATGCTCGCCGACAGGGACGGCGTCATAGTCGAGATACGCGAGACCGAGGGGAAGCGCAAGATAATCGTGGAGACTACGGACAGCGACAAGTCCGACGAGAGGATCACCTGGAACGTGCCGGCCGCTCAGAGCCTGAAGACCGAGATCCAGGTCGGCGCCTCAGTGAGGACCGGCCAGGAACTCACTGAGGGCTACAAGGACCCGCAGCAGCTCCTGGAGGTCGAGGGGCTGGAGGAGGTTCAGCGTTACCTGCTGGACGGCATACAGGAGGTGTACCGCACCCAGGGCGTCTCCATCAACGACAAGCACATAGAGACGATACTCAGGAAGGTCGCCCCTGTGAACCGCGTCCGCGTCGCCGAGGAGGGCGACAGCGCCTTCGTCGCGGGCGAGCTGGTGTGGCGCGAGGACTTTGAGACGGAAGTGGAAGCGATCAAGCGCGACAACGGCGAGTCCATGGCCGAGGCGATCGAATTCCTCACCGGCAAGACGCTCCACGACATCCAGGGGGGCGGCGTCGGTGACATCGCGAACAAGCTCAGAGGCGAGGCGCTGAACGAGGCAGTGCTATCCGAAATACTGGCGCCGGGCCGTTCCATATCCGACCTCATCGTACAGGACGACGGCGCCGATCTGCGCGTCATCGTGGGCGAAGCCGCGTTCAGGCACATGATGGAAGGGCTCCTGCTGATCGACGACTTCGCGGGGGACGACGACTTCAAGATAGAGGCCGGGACGACGCTCACAAACGCCCTGCTGATAGATGTGACCAAGAAAAAGCCGCGCCCGATGCTGGTCTGCGACACGGAAGCCCTGTCGTCCATGGAGGACAGCAAGTACCTCGCGGAGGACATAGTGCTGGAAGGCCAAGTTGTAGCCAAAAAGGACAGCCTGCTCTCGGAGGACACCCTAGGCGTCATGCGCGCCGGCCTGGTAAAGTCCGTAAAGGTATGGAAGGTCACGGAGCAGATCAACATTCGAGACGCGATGCACCACATCCTGATCGACCACTACTTCTGCAAGCCTATCACACAGGCTATAGGCCGTGACGGGAACGCGATAGAGTCCGTGCCGGCGATGCTGGACGGCGGGATCGTGCGCGGCATCGTGGAGGGCTCGATCATCGCGGTCGACCTGGAGGACTCGATACTCACCCAGGAGAAGCTCATCCAGCAGCTGCTCAAGGAGAGGGCGTTCGGCAAGGTACTCGTCGAGACCGTGCGCGACTCGTCCGGGAATATCATGGCCGAGGCGGGGCGCGAGATCGGCCAGGACGTGATAGACGCGCTAATCATAGCCGCTCCGAAGGAGATCTCCGTGAGGGCGCAGATCGCCCCGACGGAGGAAAAGCGCATAATACAGCGCGTCTCCTTTATCCGCAGGCTCCGTGAAGCGCCTGAGTCACGCGCCGTCGTGCACGGCGTCACCAAGGCGGCGCTAGCTACGGACAGCTTCCTCTCCGCGGCGTCCTTCCAGCAGACGGCCCAGATACTGTCGGCGGCAGCAGTCCGCGGCGACGTGGACGACCTGCAGGGGCTGAAGGAGAACGTGATAATAGGCCTCCTCATTCCAGCCGGGACGGGCATAGAACGATACACCAAGATCAGCATCTCAGAAAAGCAGCAGCCAAAGGACAAGTCAGCCGAAGCCGTCCAGGCCGAGGCGGAAGGACAGGAACAGGCCGAAGCGCCGGAACTGGCGGAAGCGCCGGGACAGGAACAGGCCGAAGCGCAAGAACTGGCAGAGGCGCCGGGACAGATACCAGAAGAAGAAGTCACAGCATAGCAAAAGGCGGCGCGCGGGCCTCGCGTCCGCGCGCCGCCTTTTGACCGATTGGCGGGGTGGTTAACTTGTCGGTCGAAAAAGGACAGGCCATTTACGATCTGGCCTGTAGGCTTTTTCCCATCTGCCGCAGCATTACCGGCGACGGGGTGAGGGAAACGCTGGGAATTTTAAAGAGCCTGTACGGAGATATGAAAATTCATGAGGTGCCGACAGGGACGAAGGCCTTTGACTGGACGGTCCCAAGGGAATGGGTCATCCGGGATGCCTACATTGAATGCCCGGACGGTTCCCGGATTGCCGAGTTCAGGAAAAACAACCTCCACCTGATGGGCTACTCAGTGCCGGTCGATAAAATCATGCCATTGGAGGAACTTCAAAAACACCTCTACTCGCTGCCCGGCCAGCCTGACTTCATCCCTTACGCGACATCCTACTACGAGGAGCGCTTCGGTTTCTGCGTCACCCACAAGGAACGTCGTGCTCTTCAGGACGGCGCTTATCGTGTTTTCGTGGACAGCGAATTGAAAGACGGCTCGCTCTCGTACGGCGAAGTCATCATTGCTGGCGCGGAACGGGAAGAGATATTTTTCAGCACCTACGTTTGCCATCCGTCTATGGCCAACAACGAACTCTCTGGCCCGTGCGTCGCCATTCATCTCGCGAAATGGCTCGCCGAATCCCCTCGGCGTCACACCTACAGGATAGTCTTTGTGCCGGAAACTATTGGTTCGATAGTTTATCTATCGGAGAACCTGGACTGCATGAAGAAAAACATCATCGCTGGTTTTAATCTCTCATGTCTCGGCGACCCCGGGCATTTTTCGGTAGTCGTCTCGCGTTACGGGGACACGCTGGCCGACCGGGCGGCTAAATCAATTT
>JAIRNC010000092.1 GCA_031258255.1 Synergistaceae bacterium | reverse complement strand
TGGCCGCCGCGCGGGTTGGTGTACTTCTCCACCTCGTAGCAGTATATCTGGGCGCACTTGCGGGCCACGAGATCCACATCGTCGATGTCGTTGCCGAAGCAGGGGGTGCTGTCGAGCAGACGGCGGATGTCGTCGAAGTTGCCGGTTGCCTGCGCGCCCGGGCAGCAGGCGCCGGCCTGGATGCCGGCGAGGTCGACCGAGCCGGCGCCAGCCAGTACCTTCTTGACTATCTCGTAGACCTTGCTCTCTATGTCGGAAGCGCCGCACTGAGGCAGGGAAGCCGTTCCGCTGCTGTTCGGAATCGTGCCGCCGGTCACGACCCCCCCTTGCAGCGTGGCGCCGACAGGGTAGCCGAAGTTGGCGTCCAAGGCGTCCTTGAGCTGTTTGAGGGTGACCTTCTTGTCCTCGAAGACGTTTTTCTGTATCGCGTACATGGAGTCGCCTGTGTCAGCCACGCCGAACGCCTGCGGCCCGGTGAAGTTGTAGATGGCGCCTCCCTCCTGGAGGGACTTCCCGCGCCCGATGCAGTCATCGACCATCGCTGACAGGAAGGGCAGGGGCGCGCGCTCGCCGTGGGCTATGTCCACGCAGTTGTCGGCTTCTACCAGATAGTGGACGAAGTACTGCATCTGCTTGGTGAACGCGTCGTAGAAATCGTCCATGGACTTGAAGGCGGTGATGTCGCCCGTCACGGGGCCGAGCTGGCGGCCGAGGATCTTGCCGTTGTTGAGCGTGATCTCCAGCACCTTCGCGACGTTGAAGAAGGCTGCGTCGTGCCATCCCTCGGTCTTGTGCGGGACCTGCGGCTCGACGCAGCCGATGATGCAGTAATTCCTCGCGTCGCGGAGCTTGATGCCCCTGTTCGTGAGGGCTGGGATGATAACCTCGTCGTTGTACATGGCAGGGACACCGTACCCGAGGCGGATGACCTCGCAGGCCCTGTAAAGGAACTCGTCAGGGGAACCCTGCCAGACGCGGATCGAAAACGACGGCGCCGGGAGCGCGACATGGGCGGTCGCCTCAAAGCACATGTAGGAGACGTCGTTCGTGGCGTCCAGCCCCTCTTCGTCCTGCCCGCCGACGCAGAGGTTCTGGAAGACGGCGTAACCGGCGAAAGCCTGGGCGGAGACCTCGTCCCTCGTCTTGTTCACGTCGTTCAGCTTTATCCAGATGCAGTCGACGAGTTCTTGCGCGAATTCCTTGGAGATGTTCTTGTCCGCCTTGAAGTAGGGGTACATGTACTGGTCGAACCTGCCGGGGGAGATCGAGTGTCCGCTCGACTCGATCTGTACCATTGACTGGATGAACCAGAAGGACTGACAGGCCTCCCAGAAATTGGTCGCCCCGTGCTCCGGGACTCTGGTGCAGTTCTGGGCTATCTGGAGCAGCTCGGCCTTCCGGACTGGGTTCGTCTCGACCGAGGCGAGTTCGGCTGCCTTCGCGGCATAGCGGTGGGCGAAATTGATGGCGGCCGAATAAGCTATTATTACCGCGTTGTAGAACTGCTGCTTCTTGATGTATTCAGGATCGCTGCGGTCGAGCTTCTCCAGGGCCTCTATGACCTCGGCGAGCACTCCTCGGAAGCCTTTTTTCAATATCTTGCCGTAATCGACCGAAAGGTGTCCGACGCCGCCGTAGAAGTAGTTGCCTACAGTGAATACGCCGGAAGCCTGGCAGTCCTTCGCCTCCGCGGACATGTAACTTGCGGCTAAGTCGCTCGTGGTCTTGCCCGGCCAGTATTTAAAGGCCTCGGCTAGCTCTGCTGCCGTCTCCCTCGGGATCTGGAAGGGGTCAGCGAGGCGGCTTCCCATCGTTTCGAACTCTTTCGCCACCCAGTCGAACGAAAATTCCGGGCATATCTCGGTTGAGCGGGGGTTCTTCGTTATGGCGCCGACGACCAGCTCGTCGTCGCGGATAGTCACGGGCAGGTTGTTAAAGATCTTCTCAGCCGCCTTCGCCCTCCTCATGATCGCGGGCAGGCCTTCCGTCTCCTTGTAGGATTCAGTTACGAGGACAGCCCTTTCGGACTCTACGTACGGTATGGCGTCAATGATCATCCTCTTGAGCTTTTCAACCCTTGCCGTGGGCTTCGTGAAGCCTTTCGCTATCAATTTGAAAACCTCCTTCAGTAATTAAGTTGCCTATCTTAGTCGATTCGGAACACGCGAACCTACCGCCCCGAAAACTTCTGTCCCGTGACATCCCCCCTTTGACATCGACGCACAAACATACTCCCAGTGCCTCAGCGGTCATAAGGTCTCGCTAAAAGGCAACGTCTGTGGGCTTTGCTACGCGTTCATAAGCCTGTAAACGGTAAAGATGGACAAGCAAGGCAAACCACCTCTGGCATTCCGATAAATCTCGAAACACCAAGACGCTCATTAACAGTGCAACCTTTGTATCCGTGCGCTACAGGGAGAGTAAACCAAAAACGCCGCGTAAAGTCTGAAAAATTTTAGCCCGATAAAGGGCGATTATTGTCAAAATAGTTGGCGATTTTCATCCTCAAAAGGCAAAAGATTGACCGGTCTCATGGTAAAAATTTGCGTATTTTCGTAAAAAATCGCACCCCGCCACTTTTTGCACAGACATACGCCCCGCGCCCTGCCCGCGCTATGGCGCCAAAGGGCCGCGCTCAGAGAGGACGGCGCCGGACAGGCCGATGTTGTCCGTGCTGTTTTCCTTGACTATGACGATGTAATACTTCTCAGGCACATCCATGATGGCGCTTGCGACCTTGGTCAGGGTCTCTATAAGGAGCTTCTTGCGCTCGTAACTGAGCGGGGCGCCCTCCACGGTGATGACAGGCATTTCGCTCACCTCCTTTGTCAGTAATCACAATCGCTCTGTAAGGACATCCCGCCTGTACTCCAGTGGGGTTTGGCCTGTGTATCTCTTAAAAACTTTGCCGAAATAACTTTGCTCGTTGAACCCCGCTTCAATAGCGATCTCAAGCATGGACCGGTCCGTTTGCGTTATCATCCGTTTCGCGTATTCGAGACGCTTTTTCGTCAGATATTGCATGAAGTTCACGCCGACCTCTTTCTTGAACAGTCTGCTGAAATAGCTGGCGCTTATGGAGATATAGTCAGCGACGGACTCAAGGGAGATTTCTTTCCTGAAATTACCATCTATGTGCGACATCGCCATAGCGATCTCCCTGGACATGCCAGGATAAGCGTAAAAAGGAGGGATACCTCCGCCAAGCGCTCCCTGCCCGTAAGCGCGAGCGCCCGTGAGATGCTTCGAGAGCGCGTCTCTCATCTTTGCCGGACGAATCGGCTTCAGCAGATACTCATCGATATTCATCGACGAAAGCGGCGCCGTCTCGTAATCGCCTATGGCGCCGTCATTCCAGGCAGTCATGAGGATTGCCGTATCAGTGCTGCCGCCGCTGATCACGCTGGCTGCCTCGAAGCCGCCCGCGCCGCGGTCCAAAACTACCACATGCGGCTTCGCGGACAGACAGATGTCGATCGCGGCTTGGCCGCAGTCACACTCCACTATCTCGATCGCCTCTCGAATGCCTGCGGCAACACGCTTTACAAATTCCCGATCCAAGGACTCGTCATCCGCAATCACTACGTCGCACAAGCGGCACCCCTCCTCCCACAAGTCACCGCTATCTGGCGGGGAACGACATGGAAACCATGACGCCGCTGTCAGTGCGGCTGTTTGCCGAAAAAAGCAACGTGAAATCGCTCCCGAAAAAAAACCTGAGCATCTCCCTCGCGTTTTGTATTCCGCCGCGTCCTAAATTACCGTCCCTTTCAAAGGCTGAGCCGTCATTGGCCCTGTATATGAGCTCGTTCGACATGCCGGCGCCGTCGTCCGCTATCTCGAAGATCAAGCTGCAGCCCTCCATACGGCCGTCGACTTTGATATTGCAAGGCCCGCTCTTTCTTTCAAGCCCGTGGGCGATGGCGTTTTCTACGAAGATCAGCAGGATCGTCGCAGGGATGGCGTAGCGCAGAATGTCCTCCTTTACGTCGAAATGGAGCGAGACCCTCCCGCCGAAGCGGTTTTTTTGAATGAGAAGGTAATTTTCAAGGTTTTTCAGCTCCTGCCTGACCGGTACAGCCCGTCCGAAATTTCTCATCGAGAACCTGGCGACCTCTCCCATTACGCACATTATTTCCTGGGCCTTCACGGCGCCCTCCAGGTAAGCCTGCGTGCTCGCCGCGTTCAAAGAGTTGAAATAAAAATAAGGTGAAACGTTAATGGCGCCAATCCTGTCTTTAAAACCGCAGCCCAGCTTCTCCAGCTTTATCTTTTCCTTCTGTTTTTCGAGCAGTTCGAGTTTTTCCTTGTTGAGCACATACTGGTTGACGATGTAGCTGATCGTCGTATGAAAAAAAATCGCGGCGGCCCTTATTTTGTCAAATGACACGACGGGCATCGCATTGTAAAGCTCGCTGGTCTCACAGTCGCCGCTGTAATCGCGCTCCTGGGGGACCAAGGCCATCTCTATGCCCTCAAGGGAATCGCTGGCCCTGACCTGCCCGCACATCATGGACGCGATATACTCACCCTCCACGATGATGGGTATCGCGAAATCTATCAGTCCGGCGTGACACCGATGTATGCAGGTCGTGCCGTTCCGAACGGCTTCGAGGCTGGCGTATGCGTCTGACCTTATGCATTTTTTATAGAAATCAAGGTTCCCTCTCATTTTTTTACAAAAGGGGGAAAAAGAGCTGTAGCGCAAGAGCGGATTGCCCTGGTAGTCCACCGTGATAGCTGCAAAGCCCGTGGCTTCGGCAAAGTAATCTTGTAGTTTTTGCAGGGATCCGAGGTCGATAATATCTTCTAGCTTTATCATCGTTCGCCCTTCCTGTGCAAACATACCGATCAGGCTTACGCCCCGCAAGCCTAGGATGGAAAGCCGCATAAAAAAAGCGCCCCGTTTAGGAGCGCCACGAAACCCTGACGATATGCGACCTCGCCAAAGCAGCATCGTCCAGTAACTCGCTAAACGCCTGCTACCGCCGCGACTGACGTATCCTGACTTGAGCGTCGCAACCCCCGTTCGGCCTTCCCAGTTTTTACAACCAGTGACCTCGGTGTGAACCGAAAAAACGGCGGCTCTTCTCTCACAGTGGCGATACCGTGCAGGATTTGCACCTGCTTCCGTCGAATGGTGAAATGTCACGGCGTGCCATATAGGTTTTTCTGAGTTTGAGATTAATACAAACAGGGGTACAAGTCAAGTGGCACTTCGCACTTCGCGCCACTGTCACTTTGCCACAATATAAAAAACTTATTTGACAAAGGGCGCCATAAGGCAATAACATAGGCGCTAGGGGCTGTGAGGTGGTAGGAGTTGCAGTCGACATGGATCAGCAGTGAAAACGCAGCAAAGGTCTCCCAG
>JAIRNC010000084.1 GCA_031258255.1 Synergistaceae bacterium | reverse complement strand
GACAGATCCGCAACGCCGGACTCGGCGAGGCGCTCGACGTCCACGGGGCGGTAGATGTCGGACAGGACGTCGAGCCGGCCCGTGGACATCGCCAGAAGCTGCGCGTCCATGTCGCGGATAATGACGTAGTAGAGATCCTTCATCTTGGGGCCGCTGTACCGCGAGATGTCGAACGCCGCCGCGCCGGCCACCCGCGCGGAAAGCATTGACGCGAAGCACAACGAGATCAGGCACAGAAAACAGATCACTCTCTTCACAGACGCCACCCCCGCTGACAGATCTGCCACAGCCTAGCTTAAAAAGGCAAGTATACCATACGAGGCGCAGGCTGTGCTTTTGTCGCGCTACGGTTCGCGAAGGGGGCCGAAAATCCTGGCATTTTCTTGAGACAACCTAAAAATCACATTGCTGAATATTATTTTCGTTTCATCAAAATCATGTTGCTCTCTCGCCTAACTTTGATTATAATTGCATACATCAAAGGAATATTCTGCTTAAATTTTTTTTCGTGTTTTCTCCCAGCAAGCAGCAATAGGCACAAACTACAACGGCTTCAGGAGGGGTGGTGTATGTCAAAGGGAGATATAGGATGACGAAATTATAAACACTGAATTTATCTAAGGAATGTGAATGTGATCGATTTGACAGATTTGCGCAAGGGGATCCTTTTTACGATGGTCTCGGCTGTTGCCTACGGGATATCCCCTATTTTAATAAGGATGACTTACGACGGAGGGGCCACCGGGGTTTCCGTCGCGTTCTTGAGGATACTGGCAATCCCGGTGCTGTTGGCCATCGCCTGGCGATACCGCATCCCCCTCTCCTTAACCAGGCGGGAGGCTTACGAAGTGGTCATGTCATGCGGGGTCGGGTTCGGCGTCACGACCCTCCTGCTCTTCGGGTCGTATGCGCACATCCCGGTAGGGATGGCTACGACGCTCCACTTCATCTATCCCATAATGGTGAGCGTCGCGTGCGTCGTTTTTTTCCGCGACAAGCTCTCCCTGCCGATGGTCTTTGCCCTCGTCATGTGTACCGCGGGCGTACTGCTTTTCATGGGCGATATGGCCGGCGTCAGCGCGAAGGGCGTCGTCATGGCGCTGGTCTCTGGGCTTACGTATGCTTTTTTCCTGGTTTACGTCGATAAAAAAGAGATAAAGAACATGAACCACTTCAAGTTCTCCTTCTGGCTCAGCGTCATGCTCACGCTCTTATTCGGCGTGTACGGCGCCCTGACCGGGACGCTGTCCCTTGACCTGACGCCCGGGGCCTGGGCGCTCTGCACGGTCAACTCGATCCTCTGCGCGGTGGTGGCGGTCACGGCACTCCAAATAGGCATCCAGTTAGCCGGAGCGACCACCGCGTCCATCCTCTCCACGCTGGAGCCTATAACCAGCTTCGCGCTCGGGGTGCTGTTGCTTGGCGAAGGTTTTTCCGCAACCAAGATAATAGGCGTCGTGTGCGTTGTGATAGCGGTAATCACCGTAAGCGCGAAGAAACAAAAACAGTGATTAGAATGATGAGCAAATCGCCGCTATCCTATTAAGCAAATCGCCGTACCCTAAACCAGCTCTGTGACTATATTTGCTCAAATATCCTCATTTCTAATGAGCAAATCGCCGCTATCCTGATAGACAAATCGCCGGATCAATGCTACAATCCAGCCCATGAACATTCAAATCCTTCCCCGGTGGCAGCACCAGAGCGTTCTGCGGCGCCTGGAAAACAGGCGGGTGGTCATTTTAAGCGGCGCACGGCAATCTGGCAAAACCACTCTCGCCCATAGTCTCAATCTGGAAAACTCCGTTTCTTTCAACCTTGACGTGAAAGCCGTTTTCGCCTCTGCCCAAAGCGACCCGGAAGCTTTTGTGACCCAGGCACCGGGCAGGACAATGATCATTGACGAAGTTCAAAAAGCCCCTGACCTAATCCCGGCGATTAAAGTAGTTGTGGACAAAAACCCGCAGCCTGGCCAATTTCTGCTCACCGGCTCGGTTGATGTCCGCTCAAAACCGGAGATAAAAGAGAGCCTGGCGGGGAGGATCGGGAATATCAGGGTTCGCCCATTAAGCGTCGGTGAATCACTGCGGCTGTCCCCAGGCTTTTTTGATGCCTGCCTGTCAAAATCATGGTCGCACTCGGAGCTTGAGAAAAAAGACTATTTTGATCTGGCTTTGGCCGGAGGATACCCGGAAGCGATTCTCAAAAGCCCTGTGGAGCGCTATTTATGGCACCTGGATTATCTCGACGCGCTTTTGCTCAAAGACCTCAAAAATGCCGCCAACATCAGAAGGGCGGACGCGCTTAAAGAGACGATAAGCATTCTTGCCGCCTGGTCGAGCAAGCTCATGGACAAAGCCGCCATCGGCGCGCTCTCGAAGGTGAGCCGGAACACTTTCAATTCCTACCTGAGCGCCCTCAAGCTTCTTTATCTTTTTGACGAGGTGAGCTTCTGGTCTAAGACGGACTATGACAGGGTAGGGCGACAGACCAAGGCTTTTTGCAATGATTCCGGGCTGATGGCAAGCTTGCTGAACTGGAATCTGAATGACGTGGCGAAAGACTCGGACAAAGCGGGGAAGCTGATTGAGACATTCGTGCATAACCAGCTCTGCCCTCTAATTGAACTGCGGCCCCACTATGATATGTTCCATTATCGCGACCGCTATCAAAGGGAGATCGACTTTATCGTGAAAAGCCCAGATGCCGTTTTCGGCATTGAGGTGAAAACAAGCTCCAGCGTCGACCTTAAAGCCGCCAAACAATTGCGCTGGTTTCGAGAGCACATTGTGCCTGGGGAAAAATTCGTCGGTATCGTGCTTTACACCGGCAAGGAAGTTTTGCCGTTCGGGCAGGATTGCTACGCCGTGCCGATGGCGGCTTTGTGGCAAAACACCTGACCAGGGTTTTTCCGAGATGCCACCGCCCTATGCCAATGGGCAAATCGCCGGATCAATGCTGCACGAGCATAACAGCCAGGAGGGCTTGGAAATAAGCCCTCCTGTGTCTTCACAGGCATTCGGCACCGGATGCTTTTGAGGCTAAAGAGGGCATTTTCACAGACGCTCGACATGCTGTGTCAGCGTCTGCGCGGTTTATTCCGCTAACTCGAGCTTTTTTATCACGCCGCGCCCGCGCAGTATGCGGACGTCCGCTAAGACTCTCTTGTCATTTATGGCTTCCTCCAGTTCGCGTCCCGTCCCTTCCGGGATGTAGTAGACGCCAAGGCCGTAGTCACAGGTCAAATCGCCGCCCCAGCTTCTTTTTAGGCGCCCTTTGAGATAGAGCCCGGAGGGACGTTTCTCCGACACTGCGGACACGGTGGCCATGCCGCCTTTGTTCATGTTCCGTACCAGGCTCACGTAAACCTCGCGTCCGGGCCCCCCGTCATAATCCTGGCCGTCGTCCTCCCACTGCGCCGCGAACGGGCCCAGGTCCGATATCTCGTAATCGAGAGTCACGTAGTCCCCTCGCAGGAAATCGGTCGGGTCGACGGGGAGCGTCTCCAAGAGCGCCTTCTGCCCGAAGATCAGGATCGAGTAGTTTACGATCGGAGCGTAAAAGAGCGCCAACGTCGGCAGAATCGCTATAACGGCGTATTTCACCCACGTCCTCTTAAAAAAAGGGTTCAGCGACAGGAGATTAAAGGACCGGGCCATTTTCGTCACCCCCTGTTTTTTTGGCCGCTAGTTTGCTCCACTTCCTCGACGCGAACGTTATCAAAAGCAGGATGACGCCGCCGGAGATGAAGAACATCGAACGCGACATGAACGTGAAGAACATGCCGAAGTACCACCGCGCCAAGAGGGCGCAGAATAAAAACGTAGTGAATCCGCTGCCCCTGAATCTGCGGATTATCCTGTAAACGAGGTAAGCGGCGAGCGCTACGCTCGAAAGGAGCGTCTCGGCCAGGAATTCGTGCTCCGAGCTGCTCGTACGATAGCTCCACGTGAAGGGGAAGGAGAGCGCTATGCCGGCGGCGCTCACGAGCAGCAGTCCCTGCCAGTCGAGGTCGAAAGCGTCGAGGAACTTGCCGCATACGATTATTAGTATACCGATTGCGAGGATGCCGGCTACGAACGGCAGGATGCTTTCGTGCCTGCTGTTTATCACGCACATCCACGCAAACCAGTTCAAAATCATGAAATTGCTCCAGAAGATCCTCCTGGCTGGGCCGCCGACAAAGAAGTTCTTCAGCTTCGACTCCCCTATCCCGCTCCAGGTCTTCCTTTCGCCCAGGCAAATCCACCACGCGGCGCCGACGAGAACCAGGAGCAGGACGATCGGCGCGGCCGGCCCGGCACGCAGGGAAACGCCTTCGCGGCCCAGGGAGTACACCAGGGAGTACAAGGTTCTTTCGTACAGCCCGTAGCGTACATTAATGTAAGCAATTGATACTATCTCATACAGGATATAAATGGATATGTTGCGGACGATCAGGAACGTCGGGGCAAACACCATAAGCCACGTCATCAGAAGGGCGCTCGCGCTCCCATCGATGTGGAACACCTGGGAAATCAGCGCGAGGCCGCCTAAGAGCAAAAATCCGGAGAGGAAGAGCAGCATGTCGGGCGCGACGCGACGCCCCTTTCTCTCCAGAAAAAACGCCCCCGCTACGCATCCGAGATAAGAGCAGATAATGAGCGCCACCTTGAGCAGCGCCGGGATATAGCGCCAGTTCGCCGCGATAAAACTCAAAACGCCCAGGCCTATCATCGACAGGCCTAAGAGCGGCACTATCTCTGGGAACCTCCTGGCCTGTATATACCGCGCCATTATGCCAGTCCGCGCGTCCTCTGAGATCAAGCCGTCGTCTACCCACAGACGCGACTCGTCCGACAAAAACTTGCGGCGCGATTCGGATACCTTGCGTTCCAAACTAGACACCTCCTAAGTATGCGCAGGGGGTTTCCCCCCTGCGGCCCTGCGAGCGTCGGGCCGGACGCCTTCGCGCCCTTTTATTTCAGCAGGCCGATCGCGGAGTGCGCCGCCGAGAGGCGCGCCACCGGCACACGAAACGGCGAGCAGCTCACGTAGTTCAGCCCGAGCGAGTGGCAGAAGGCCACGGATGACGGGTTTCCGCCATGTTCCCCGCAGATGCCCAGCTTGATATCGCGCCTGACGGAGCGTCCCCGCTCGACCGCGAGCCTCATCAAATCGCCCACCCCGTCCCTGTCCAAGACGTCGAATGGGTTGTTCTCCAGGACGTTTTCATCCACGTACACGCCCAGGAACTTGTTCTCGGCGTCGTCCCGCGAGTAGCCGAACGTCGTCTGAGTGAGGTCGTTCGTGCCGAAGCTGAAGAATTCCGCGAACTCCGCTATCTCGTTTGCCACCACCGCCGCGCGCGGCAGCTCGATCATCGTGCCCACCTCGTAGTTCAGCTTCATGTTCTCCCTCTTTATTATTTCGTCAGCGATGGAGACCGCCATCTCCTTCAGCCGCTTGATCTCCTCGCGGACGCCGATCAGGGGCATCATTATCTCTGGGATGACCTTCACGCCCTTCGACGCGACCTGACATGCGGCGGTGATTATCGCCCTTATCTGCATCTCGTAAATTTCCGGGTACACTATGCCGAGGCGGCACCCCCGGAAGCCCAGCATCGGGTTTGCCTCGTGCAGCTCGTAGGCCCTCGCCATCTCCGCCTTGATGATCTGGACCTGGGGACTGTCCGGGTCGATCAAGGCGAGTTCCTTTTCGAACTCCGGTATCTTGGGGAGGAACTCGTGGAGCGGCGGGTCGAGCAGACGGATCGTCACGGGGTAGCCGTCCATAGCCTCGAATATGCCGATGAAGTCGTCCCTCTGCATGGATTCGAGCTGGGCCAAAGCGGCTACGCGCTCATCCTTCGTGGAGGCTATGACCATCTTCTGCATGGAGGGCAGACGGTCGGCAGCCATGAACATGTGCTCGGTGCGGCAGAGGCCTATGCCCACGGCACCAAACTCGCGGGCGCGGCGCGCGTCCTCCGGGGTGTCGGCGTTGGCCCACACCTCAAGTTTCGCCTCTTTGTCCGCCATGTCGAGCAGGGTGCTGAAATCCTCCGAGAACTCAGGCTCAACCAGCGCCATCTTGCCCAATATCACTGCGCCGCGGGAACCGTCCAGAGAGATGAAGTCGCCCTTGCGCACCGTGACGTCGCCTACGGTGAATTTCTGGGCGTCGAGATTGATCTTGACGCTCTCAGCGCCGGAGACGCAGGGCTTGCCCATCCCCCGCGCCACCACCGCCGCGTGGCTCGTCATGCCGCCGTGGCTCGTGAGGACGCCCTTGGCGGCGAACAGACCGTGTATGTCGTCCGGCGTCGTCTCAGGGCGAACGAGGATGACTGGGTTGTCCTTGCCCGTCGCCGCCGCTTCGTCCGCGTCAAAGACGACGCGCCCGACAGCGGCGCCCGGGGAGGCGGGAAGCCCCTTCGCCAAGATCTCGTACTTCGCTCTCGGGTCGATCTGCGGGTGCAGCAGCTGCTCCACTTGATCCGGGGCGACGCGCTCCACCGCAGTGCGTGAGCCTATCAGGCCCTCCCTGTACATGTCCATCGCGATCTTGACCGCGGCCGCCGCGGTGCGCTTGCCGCCGCGTGTCTGGAGGATGTGCAGCTTGCCGCGCTCTACAGTGAACTCTATGTCCTGCATGTCCTTATAGTGCGTCTCCAAGAGGTTCGCTATCCGCGAGAACTCCTTGTAGACGTCAGGCATGGCCTTTTCCAGCTCCGCTATGGGCTTGGGGGTCCTTATCCCGGCCACCACGTCCTCGCCCTGGGCGTTCATGAGGTACTCGCCGTAGAGCTTGTTTTCGCCAGTGGACGGGTTCCGCGTGAAGCAGACGCCGGTGCCGCAGTCGTCCCCGAGGTTGCCGAACACCATGGACAGGACGTTTACCGCCGTGCCCAGCTCGCCGGATATGCCGTGTATCTTGCGGTACGTGTTGGCCCGCGGCGTGTTCCAGCTGCGGAAAACGGCGTCTATCGCCAGACGGAGCTGCTTTTCGGGATCCTCCGGGAACTCGGCGCCGGCGTCCTTCACTATCGCCTTATACTGGCCGACGAGTTTCTTGAGGGAGTCCGCCGGGATCTGGTAATCGAACTCTACGCCCAGCGACTTACGGAGCTCGCGCAGCTTTTCCTCGAAGAGGTCAACGCTCACGCCAAGGACGACATCGGAGAACATCTGAATGAAGCGGCGGTAGCTGTCGTAAGCGAAACGCGCGTCGCCGGACACCTTGGCCAGCACCTCAGCCGTGGCGTCGTTCAGCCCGAGGTTCAGGATGGTGTCCATCATGCCGGGCATCGACACAGGCGCGCCGGATCGCACGGAGACGAGGAGGGGGTTTTCCTGGCTGCCGAACTTTTTCCCGGCGGAGGACTCCACGCGGGCGACAGCCGCCTTCACATCCGGCCAGATCTCGTCCAGCAGGTTCTCCCCCTGGGTCCAGTAGGCCTTGCACGCGTCGGTGGTTATGATGAAGCCGGGAGGTACCGGGAGTCCGATCTTGCTCATCTGAGCGAGGTTCGCGCCCTTGCCGCCGAGCAGCGCTTTCATGCCGGCGTCGCCTTCGTTGAAATCATAGACATACTTTTTTTGCGCCATTTACACTGTTGCCTCCTTTTAGTATTGGATAGTGCAAAGTGAGTAATGAGCAGCGTCGAGGGACAAAAACGTTTATTACCGTACAGGCAGGGCGCGGTATTTTACCCCGTGTCAGCGAGGATAGTTTAGCACAAGGAGGGCGCTCATGGGAAACAAAACGCAAACTCTTATCCGCGTTCGGCGGGTTTCTGTTATAATCAAACTACAAAATCTGGCGCGGGTCGCCGACAAAAGGGGGTTGTTTTATGAGCAGGGTAACGGAGCTGCTTGGCGAGGCCGGTGTGTTTCACATCGCCACGATCGACGGGGATCAGGCGCGGGTAAGGCCCTTCGGGTTCGTGATGGACTTCGAGGGCAAGGTTTACTTCACCACGGGGAACGGTAAAGATTTTTACAGGCAGGCCAAGGAGAACCCGAAGGTGGAGATGTCCGCCATGCTCCCCGACGGCAGATGGGTAAGGGTAAACGGCAAGGCGGTCTTTGACGGGAACCTCGAGGCAAAAAAGAAAGCCTTTGAGCTGTACGACAACTTTAAGGCGCTGTACGGGTCGCCGGACAGCCCGACATTTGAGGTCTTCTATCTGGACGGCGCGTCAGCCACAGTGTACTCCTTCGGGGGAGCGCCGGAAAAAATAATTTAGGGAAACGCCGGTCAATCAGCCTTTTACGGAATCGCTGATTAAATGTTCTCCCGAGCGAAATTGGCGGCCAAGGGCCATCCGGCCTACGGCTGCCGCTTCAGGTTGGGGCGCGGCGCCAGCTCGGGTTGAGGCCTAGGAGCTTGAGGGCCACCGTCATCTCCATGCGTTTTTCCCACGCGGACAGATCCTGGCGGGTGATCTTGCATATCCTTTCGTAGCGATAGTGGATCGTGTTGTAATGTACTTTCAGATCCAGGGCGGCGGCTTTGAAGTTCCAATCCTGATCTATTAAAGCCTGGAGGGTGCGCAATAAATTTTCGTCTTCTAGCAGCTTGCCGACGCGGGTGGTGAAAAACCTCCGGGCGTCAGCTGACCCAGCGACCGGCGCCAGGACGGTCAGGACGCCCATTTCGTCCCATACGTGGAATCCGCCGCACCCCGTGGAATTCCGCATCGTCTCTATGGCCCTGCACGCTTCGCTGTAGCTTTCGTTCAACTCCGCAAAGTCGTTCTTTTCGTTCCCTACGCCGATGGAAATGGTATGCCCGGTACATAATCGAACCTTTTCCTGGATGTCCCGGCAGCACCGCGAAAGCTTCTTGTTGAAATTATGGCCCTTCCCGGCATTCACGATGAACACGATCAGCTCCTTCATCGCGAGGCTAGGAAGGTTTTGAAAGGCAAAATTCATTTCGTTTTTGCAGATGGAGCGGATCTGTTCCTTTATCCCTTTAGCCTTGACCGCCGAGTGTCCGTTCGAGGCCCTGGGAGTGGCGTCGTCTTTTTTGTAGCCGTCGATATCGAAGACGACAACCCTGGGCTTTCGCGGCAGATCCCACCTTAACGAGCTGGATTTGCTCGCGATTTCCTCCTGACGCACGATATTGCCCACCAGCAGGTCGCGGACGAAGTCGTCGTGGCAGCGGGCCTCGATCTCCATGGCCGCTATTTCTTTCTGGAGCGCCAGGTGCAACCCGGTCTTCGCGTGCTCCATTATCACGCTCCAAACGCCGCTCTCCCGGATATCGCCCTCAAAGACGAAGTAGCCGTGGCTGAACTGGGAGAGGGCGACGCGCTCGTGCGGGTATTTTTTTAGCAGCGCCCCCTCGTCCTCCGCAAGGCATTCGTCCGAGAAGGGCTTAACCGAGGAACAAAATTTTTTCCCCATAGTGTCGCTTACAAAGCATACGCCGCAGCCCAGAAAAGACTCCAGGCACCGGAGCAGGTCCGGCACGCCCCCCCCGTCCATCAGGGCCCCCGAGAAGGCTCGCATGGCGGAGTCAGACAGACGGACGTTCTCCACCTCGTCAGTCTTCATGATGACGAAGCGGATAATGTCCGAGTAGAGTAGGTTTATCGGGAGCCCGAGGATCGGCAGGCCGAGGTGGTCGGCAAAATCCCTTGCCTCTGGCGGGATTTCCCTCACGAACCTGTTTTTGAAACCGAGGGCGGCCACTCCAGCAGCGTGTATCGTGCCGAGGAACAAGTCGAAGTCCTCGGCGCTGTGGCGGAACTCATAGCACGAGGAGAGCAACAACTCCCCGCCCTGAAGCCAGTAAACGAGCTCAGGGGCCTCCATGATGTTTACGCTCCTCACGCTTTTCGCGAGCCCGGATTCGCCGGCTATCAGCGTGGTACCTGAAAACTCTGGCATCTTCAAAATTTGTCCGACTGTCAGGCCCATACATACCTCACCCTTGCATTAAAAAATAGAAACGGGAAAAGCCCGGGGAGCTTGCTCTCCAGATAGAATGATTATAAATTTAAAAACGATCACTTTCCTCAGTATTTTAGCGAGTTTAATTATGGTAATTAATGCTCATCAAAAAATGATGATCATGCTTTTTATTTGCGCGTTGCGCCAAGACTTAAAGGAATACCTGATTAGAGCGCGTAGCGTGAAACTTACCTTGGATATTTTTAA
>JAIRNC010000058.1 GCA_031258255.1 Synergistaceae bacterium | reverse complement strand
TACGGTTTTTCTTTGAGGAAATCGGAACTAACCGCGTTTACGCGACTCACGACCCGCGCAACCCAAACAGCGGCAAAGTTATGCAAAAATGCGGGATGCTGTATGAAGGCACGCTCCGTCAAGCGCGCCGCCGAAAAGGAGAATACTCCGACCGCGCGATGTACGCCATACTTGCGGAGGAATATTTTGGCGCGGCGAAATAGCTGTAGGGCAGATCGTCTATCTCATAATCTTTATTGGTGATCCTTGATGAACGCTTCCATGTCTTCTTGCCGTTTTTTATCCTGCGAGGCCAGCTCCCGTGCCCTGTCGATCGGTGAGACAGCGGGGCTGATCCCGGCTTGTCCGTCGATTGCCGATTGAGACTCCGCTGGCCTGTCGTCTGGCAAAACGCCTGATCCCGTGGCGGTCGCGAGGTAGGAGGCGCTGAGCCATCCCACGATCAGAAGCGATATGATGAGGCCAATTATGGAGAAAGCGCGCATCGCCTAACCACTCCTTACGCGTAAGTCTTAGGGTTTTCCTCCCCCTTTATGACCCTGATGACGCCCTCAACCAATGCCAGCGTCTCGTCCTCGCCGGGATACGCGACGACCGGGCCGATCCAGCTCACGGCGTTGCCGAGCTTCACGAACAGGGCCTCGTACTGCGCCAGCCTGCCGGTGAGTATGATGGCGTCCACCTTGCCGCCCAGCGCGGCAGCGTAGGCGCCTACCTGCTTGGTGATTTGGTATACGAGCGTGTTGAAGGCCAGGGCTGCCCTCCTGTCGCCGCTGTCAACGCGCCGCAGTATCTCCTCGAAGTCGTCCGTCTCCAGGTGGGCTGACAATCCCCCGTTTCGCTGGACGCGGTCTATCAGCTCGTCTGCTGAGTATTTGCCGGAGTAGCAGAGGTTTATCAGCGCTACGGGCGGTATGTCGCCGGACTGGCGGAGCGACATCGCGCCGCTGGCGTTGTCCAGGTCGTTTACGTCTATTATACTGCCGCCGGCATGGGCGGCGATGGAGATTGCGTCGTCCAGGTGGCATACGATGAAGTTGCAGTCGATGATATTTTTGCCGAGGCTAACGGCCTCCCTGTTAGCGACAGCCCTGTGATTCAGCGCGTGAAAGACGGACCAGCGGCTCACGTCGGGCAGCCCGGTCATCCTCGCCGTCTCGCTCATCTCGTCGACGACGGGGGGATCCAGCACGTAAGCGTATCTCGAGCCGGCCGCGGAGGCAAGGCGCATAACGAGCGGGGCGCCCAGGTTGGCCGGGATCACCCCGTACTTGCAGCCCGCGAGATCCTGGAGCATGTTGACATTTATGAGGTACGTCCCGCCCTCGACGGGGTGCAGCGCGCCGCAGGTGGCAACGAAGGCCCTGATGTCGCTCAGGCGCCCCACCTTGGAGTCCAGCAGCCCCTTGAGCCTGGCAAAGCGGAAATCCTCCTGCGACACTAAATCAGGGAACTCGGCCAGCTCGTCAGCGCTGTAATCCTGAATTTCAATCCAGAGCAGATCGTAGTTTTCGTAGAGAGCGACCTTGGTGCTTTCGTAAGCCGGGCATATTGCGAGAATTTTCACGACGGAGGCCTCCACTCATCGGTCAAATATGCGGTCGTCCACCTTACAGTAGCATACACACTTTTAAGGCTCTTGGCTAGCGAGGCGTCCGCTGTTTTTTCAAAACCAGCGTCTCGGTTTTCGCATATTCGCATATAGAAAAGCGACTACCTCTGCGCGGTAATCGCCTTTAACTCCTATAAAAATACTGACGGTGAGGCGTTACTTCTTCTTGCTTGTGTTGACGGCGTCCTTCAGCGCTTTGCCGGCGCGGAAGACAGGCACGTTCTTGGCAGGGATATCGATCACTTTCGTCGGATCCTGAGGGTTGCGTCCCTTACGGGCAGAACGATGCTGTACCTCGAAGGTTCCAAAACCCACGGCCTGGATTTTGTCGCCCTTCGACAGGGCAGCCTGAATCGCTCCGAATATCGCGTCAACGACCTCTGCCGCCTTCTTCTTGGTCAGGCCCTCAACTGCCGATGCCACTTCATTTGCCAACTCCTGCTTCGTCATTCTCTCTCACCTCCAGTATTTTTTTGGCCTCCTGCGCCAGGAAGCCTCTGCTGTGCCGTTCGAACGGGCATCAATCCTGCACCGGGGATAATTATGCATATAAACCCTTGAACGGTCAAGGTCTTTTTAAAATAACCCCGTTTTTTCCTGCTTATTCCTAAAAAAAAGTCGGATCGGAGAGCCAGAAAAATCTGCCATTTTGCGAAGAATGTGTTCCAGGCGGCGCTCAAAGGACTTTGAAACTAAATCCCGGTCGTTTACGAAAAATACAAATGCTGGGGGAATCCCGTCGGCCTGGGTGCAGAACGAGATTTTAAGATACCGTCCGCCTGAGCCGGGCATCCTGTCGAACGCCAGGACCTCGCGGGTGAGCCGTATGAGCTCGGATGTGGGGATCCGCCGCTTCCTGTTTTCGTCCACGGCCAAGATATGCTGGTTCAGGCGGGATATGCCGCGCTTTGAGAGCGCTGAGACGAAAAGCAGCGGGGCGTGGGAGGCGAAGGGGAGCTCGTCCCTCATGAGCTTCCGCGTCTTGTCGCCGATCTTCTCGTCCTTCGGCGCCAAGTCCCACTTGTTTACCACGATAACGAGGCCCTTGCCGCGATCTAGCACGTGCCCTATGAGGCGCTTGTCCTGGTCGGTCACGAGCTCGGTCGCGTCAAGCATCACCACGGCGACGCGGCATTTGTCGATAGCCTGGTACGTGCGGACGGTCGAGTAGTACTCGATGTCCGTGTTCACCCGCGACTTCCTCCTGAGGCCCGCCGTGTCCAGGAAGCGGAAGCGCGTCCCGTCGATCTCCACTAAGGAGTCCACGACGTCCCGTGTCGTGCCAGGCACGTCAGACACCAAGGATCTATTTTCGCCGGACAGCGCGTTCAGCAGGCTGGACTTGCCCACGTTCGGCCTCCCGACGATAGTGACAGGGATGTCCTCGGACTCCTCGAAAGAGCCCTCGTCCGGCAAGAGCGCCACCATCTCCTCCAGGAGCTCGCCCATGTTGAAGTTATGCTCGGCGCTCACAGGGAGCACCTTGTCGAAGCCCAGGGTGGCGGCGTCATACGAGGCGTCCAGCTTTGCCGGGTTGTCGAGCTTGTTCACGGCCACGATCACCTTGCTGCCGCCCCTGCGGAGCAGCGACGCGATTTCCTCGTCCATCACGGTTAAGCCGTCCCTGCCGTCCAGGACGAAAACCACGCCGTCGCTCTCGTCCACGGCGTGCCTGACCTGGCGTTCGATCTGGCTCGCTATGTCCGGGAAGGACTCGTCGTTTTCCCCCATTATGCCCCCTGTATCGACTATGTAAAAGTTATGCCCGTCCCAGGTCATCTCAGCGTACAGGCGATCCCGCGTCACGCCAGGGAAGTCATCCACGATCGACTCCCGCCTGCCCAAAAGCCTGTTGAAAATGGACGATTTCCCCACGTTGGGACGCCCTACTATCGTTATAATGCCCATGCTGATCACCATCTCCTAAAGGATCCTATCCTGTATACTATACCAGATAACGCGGATCCATGCCGTTGTCCGCTGTGATAATACTAGTATGCTGGAAACGGGTTCCTTAACTTTGAAGAGAACGGGGTGTCTGCCAGATGTGTGGAATCATGGGATGCGTGGGGAAGCCCGACCCCAAGGAGATTATTTTAAACGGCCTGGCGAGGCAGGAGTACCGGGGCTACGATTCGGCCGGCATAGCGCTCCGGTGTCATGACGGTATCAGGAACATAAAGATCGTCGGGAAGGTCTCCGAGCTGGCGAAGCTGATTGAGGAGAGGGCGGCGGAATGCGAGGGCGCGGTCTCCGGGATAGGCCATACGAGGTGGGCCACGCACGGAGGGGTGACAGTTGCCAACGCGCACCCGCACGAGAGCTGCGACGGCATGATAACGCTGGTCCATAACGGCATCATCGAGAACGCCAGGGAGATAAGGGCGTCCCTCGAAGCCAAGGGGATAACCTTCGTGACGCAGACGGATACGGAGTCACCCTGCCAGTTGCTGGCGGATATATACGAGGGAGACGCCCTGGCTGCCATGACCGCGCTCTGCAATTCCTTGGAAGGGGCTTTTGCCCTGGTAATCATGTTCCGGGACAGGCCGGACGAAATCTGGTGCGCCCGCAAGGGCTCCCCCCTCGTGGTCGCCCACGCGGATGGGGCGAGCTACTGCGCCTCGGACCCTACGGCCCTCCTGGAGTACACCCACGACCTGCTCTTTATGGAGGAGGGGGAGATGGCGCGGCTCGCCGTCGACGGCTGCCGCTTCTTCGGCTTCGACGGCAAGCCGCGCGCCAAGGAACCCATACGGCTCAACTGGGACAGCGTGATGGCTGACAAGGGGCATTACGATCACTTCATGCGCAAGGAGATAGAGGAGCAGCCCGACGTGATGAGGCTCACCATAGACTCCTACACGGTCCTCACGAGCGTTGACATGGAGAAGAGCCTGAAGCTCCCGGACGGCCTCATGAAGAGGCTCCGTAGGGTGCATCTGGTGGCCTGCGGCACCTCCCACTACGCCACGCTGGCGGCCAAAGACATAATCGAGTCCATCGACGACAGCCTGGACATAAGGGTCGAGGTGGCATCCGAATACAGGTACCGTAACATCCCCGGCGGGGACGACACGCTGGCCGTGTTCGTGTCCCAGTCCGGCGAGACGGCCGACACGCTGGCGGCCGCCAGGCTCGCGCGCTCCAAGGGTTCTTGCTGCGTCGCTATAACGAACGTGCGGGGTTCGACGATAGACCGCGAGGTCGAGCATACCCTGCTCTCGCTGGCAGGCCCGGAGGTCGGCGTCGCGGCGACCAAGACGTTCACGGCTCAGATCGCGCTTTTGGCCATCCTGGCGCTTCACCTGACGAAGGAGCGCGGCGTCCTGTCCGCCAGGGACGAGGCCCGCCTGATCGGCGGCATGAGGCGCCTCCCCGCCCAGATGCAGTCGCTGCTAGAGCGCGAGACGGAGATAAAAGCCCTGGCCGAAAAGTATTCCGGGTCGAAGGGATACTTCTTCATAGGCCGCAGAGAGTGCGTCCCCCTCACCATGGAGGGCGCCCTCAAACTGAAGGAGATAGCCTACCTGCCGTCGGAGGCCTATGCGGCAGGGGAGATGAAGCACGGCCCTATAGCGATGCTGGACGAGAAGCTCGTGGTGGTGGCCCTCGTCCCGGAGGGGGATCTCCGCGAGAAGACGCTCTCGAACGTGGAGGAGTGCCGCGCCAGGAACGCGCCCATCATACTGCTGGCGACCGAGGGGGATCAGGAAGCGCGTAAATTCGCGAGCGACGTCGTGTTCATCCCGCGAACGGAGCGCGAGCTGTTCTCCTTCGTGGGGGTGATCCCGCTCCAGCTCTTCGCCTACCACACGGCAAAGACGCTGGGGCGCGACATCGACATGCCGCGAAACCTCGCCAAGAGCGTCACGGTGGAATAGCGCGGATCCACAGCGGAGCGCCGTAGCCGGCAGGGCTGGCGACGGCGCTCCGCGCCTTCCTTCGTAAAACCCGTATTTTTTGCTAACTCAGCCTGATTACTTAGCATTTCTCAAGTTTTTATGTTATATTGTTCGCATAGAAAATACATAAGCGCGAGCTTGGCAAAAGCGCTATGTCCACAGGGCTCTTCGAGATGTAATGCACAGTTTAGAGGACTCAGGCCGTGGCATAACCTAATCACAGGGCGCACGGGCAGAGTTTTCGGCGGCTAGATAGGCGTTTCCTTATATAACTGGGAAGAGGTGAGTCTTATGATCGTCGACACCCACGTCCACGTATATCCTCCCGAGGTGCGGGAAGACTGGCAGAGCATCGCCCAGCGCGAGAGGTGCTTCGGCGCGGAGGTCGCTGGCCGCGTTCACCGGTGGGCCACAGCGGAGGACGTGCTCGGCGCGATGGAGATCGACGGCGTTGACGAAAGCTGGATCTGCGGTTTTGCCTTCACGGATCTCGGGCTCTGCCGGCTGTGCAACGACTACGTCCTAGAGTGCGCGCAGAACTCGGGCGGGAGGCTGAAGCCCATCATAGCGGTCCCACCTCTTGCGCGTGGCGCCTGTGACGAGATAGCGCGCTGCGCGGAACTGGGGGCTATCGGCGTGGGTGAGCTGCTGCCGGACGGCCAGCTCTTCTGCGTGGAGGACATCGACGAGACGTGGCGCTTCGCCGCGGAGTGCCAGGAACACGGACTCTTCGTGCTGCTGCACGTGGCCGAACCCATCGGAAGGGACTACCCTGGCAAGGGTCGGTCTGGCCCCAAGGAGGCGTACATGTTCGCGCGGAACCACCCGGAGCTGTGCATCGTCATGGCCCACTGCGGCGGCGGGCTCTTCCTGTACGAGCAGATGCCGGACGTCCGCGCCGATCTGAGGAACGTCTGGTACGACACGGCCGCTGCGCCCTTCGTGTACGGCGCCTCGATTTTAAACAGCATAATCGCCTCCGGGACGGCTGAAAAATTTCTCTACGGCTCTGATTTCCCGATTTTGCGCCTCCCGAGATATAAAGAGATGATCGAAGGCTCTGCCATGATCGACAAGGACCTGGACGGCCTGTTTTCGGCCAACGCCAGGAGGCTCTTGGGCGCGGCGGAACTTTGCTACGACACGGGGTGGGTGAAATGAGGCAGGATGCATCCGCAAGAGGCGGCACCGCGGCAAAGGCGGCGCTGATTGCTGCGGTCGTCCTCGCGATCAGCGCTTTGCTTGTCGTCTACGCGCTGAGGGACCCCGGCGTCCGCGCGTCGGTTTTAGACTGGAAGCTCGACGGCATGAAGCTCGCGGATTACTCGACGGACGTGGCGGATCTCATAAGGGACGGGCGGTACGACGAGGCAGGGCGTCTCGCGTCCTACGTCGCGCGAAACCCGTCCATGCCTGGGCAGGAGACGGTGCGCGACCTGATGGAGGGTCTGGGGGCGAAATCAAGGGGCGGCAAGTCCCCCCTCGAAACGGGCCTGGGGTTCGTGACCGGTTTTTTGTCCGGAGGAGGGAGCAGCACGGAGGAGCTGTTCGGTGGCCTCTTGTCCAATATACTGCTCAACAACAGGGGAATATCCAAATCGGACCTCCCGGGGCGGGCGGACGACGAATCGGAGGAGATCGCCTCCGCTCTCGAGGAGGCGGGTCTCGGCTTATCGGGCAAGTGGTACCCCAGTTTTGTCAGGACGCTGCACCGCTCTGGCCTCCTCTCGGGTGAGTTCGTGGCCTTCTTGAAGGAGGACGCCCTGGCGAGCCGTACAGCAGGGAAGCCCACACCGCGTCTGAGGGAGGCCGTGGACGGTACGAGGGGCATGATAACGGCGTTCGGCGTCGAGCTCGCGCTCGGCATGTTCCCAGAGGCGCGGGATCCCGAAGACCTGGCGCGAATGGCGCGATGGGGCAAGGGTTCGCCGGACGAAACCTACATAGTAGTCACGCACGGCGGCGTAGGCCTCTTGCGCAAGCTCCCGGATTCGTCGTCTGGCGCGGCGCTGCTGGCCCTTATCGCCCAGAGGGGTGGCAAGGCCATAGAGTCCGCGAACTTCTGGCTGGAGTGATTCTCAGCTAAGGCCCCTCGGCGGGACGCGCTCGCGCATCCTCCGGAACACGCCTGGGGGGACGAACTCCTGTATCGCGCCACCGAAGCTGAAAACCTCCTTGACGTTGCGGCTCGACAGGTAGGAGTACTTGGCGTCCGTCACCATGAAGAACGTCTCGGTTTCCGGCGCGAGCTGCCTGTTCATCTGAGCCAGCTGGAACTCGTACTCGAAATCCGACAGGGCCCGCAGCCCTCGGAGTATCACGCGGCTCTTCTCGCGCCTCAAAAAATTCACCAGAAGCCCGTCGAAGGACATGACCCTTACGTTCGGCAGATGGACCACGGCCTCCCTTGCCATCATCTTGCGCTCGTCCACGCTGAACATGGCGTTCTTCTCTGAGTTCATGAGGACGGCCACGATGAGCTCGTCGAAGAGCCTGGCCCCCCTCTCCGTAATATCTAGGTGTCCGTTCGTGAACGGGTCGAAGGATCCTGGATACACAGCTCGGTTCAAGGAACTCACTCCCCGGTCTTTATTTTGCGATAGAAGGACAGCACGGTATCGCCGTATGCCCTGTCATCGCGTCCCGTAAATGCCCCGCCGAGGTCGCTGGCGTCAGAGGCTCTGTCACGTATTGAGCGCTCCAGGACGAGCAGGCCGCCGGGGGCGAGTATGGCGTCGTGACTGGCGATGAGCTTAGGGAGCGATTCCCCCCAGCCCATGCCGTAAGGCGGGTCGGCGAAGATCACGCTGAACGCGCGCCCTTTGGCTAAGGACGGGATCGCCCGCCTCACGTCCCTAGCCACGCACAGTGCCTCTCGTTCACCGCAAATCTCGCTCAACCTGGAATTTATCAAGCGGGCCTGGACGCGGGACGACTCAACGGCCACCACTGATGTCGCGCCGCGCGAGAGCGCTTCCAGCGCGACCTGCCCGGTGCCAGAGAAAAGATCCAAAAAGCGCGCGCCATCAATGTCCTGCGAGGCGCGGAGTATGTTGAAGAGCGCACCCTGAACCTTGCCTGTCGTCGGACGGACGTTTCCACGCGATAATTTCATCCTATGATTATACAGCATCTGAGCGTCTCTCCAGTTCTTCGTGAACCGTCTACGCTGGCCCGGACGAACCGATCAGCTTCTTGTATTCCCCTTCCGTGTTGAAATTCCTGAGTTCTGCTGACTGCCGTGGGGAGAGGTCGAGATATTTGATCGTCACCTTGTCGTAGGCCAGCGCGATCTTGTAGCGCCCCTTCTCTATCTGATCCTTGAATATCGGTATCATGCTTTTGTGATAGGCGCCGCAGAGGGAGTGCACAAGGCCGTTTTCGTCGCGGGCCACGCAACAGTGGCACCCCTCGGCGGCGCGGCATATCTCGCCGATCAGGGAGGCGCTCAAAAGAGGCGTGTCGCACGCCGTGACGAAGAGGTAATCCCGTTCGCTGGCGACCAAGGACGAGTAGATGCCCCCGACCGGCCCGGTGTCTCGGTAGATGTCCGCTACGACTCTTGCGTGAGCCCATCTGTAGCTTTCCTTGTCCGCTGCCGATATCATGACGTCGGGAAACATCGAGAGCGCCCGGAGTATCGTCTCCAGGAAATTTTTCTCTCCCCACTTGAGCAGCGCCTTATCGGATCCCATGCGGCTGCTGCGCCCGCCTGCCAGCACGACGGCGCTCATCGTCTCTGGGGTGGTCATAAGAGCCATTCCAGCGATAGTGACTTGAGCTTTTCCGGGGTAGGGTTACCAGTGGACGCGTCCCACCCGGCTAAGGAGTAATAGAGCTCTCGCGCCTCGTCGAAATTACGCCTGTCGATTCGCGCCCCCTTGGACGGGCCGTCCGGCAGTGGTTCGAAAAAGCGGCGCGGCAGGGTGTCGTCGTCCTTGGTGAAACCCTCCCTGGCGTTGAACTGCCGCATCATGTTGAGCTTCCTCTCCCCGATTTCCATCAGTTCCTCGATGGACGTCTCCCACCCTATGCCAGACGAGGCCATGTCCAGTACATCCCCAGGCCCCAGAGCCTGCCAGCTCGGCCCCCATACGAACTGACAGAGGCAGAGCGTGTCGAGCAGGGAATAAAAGCGCTGGGTCAGTATGGCGAATCGTACCCTGGACTCGTCAATCCCCATCGTGTCCTCTTTATCCTTCCGTGAACTCGGCTTCCTGAAACTTTCGTCGCTCACCCCCAGGGACGAGAGCCAGCTACGGGCGGAGCTGCCCTCCTGCGCAAAGAGCATCGTGTCGTGCTCGCTGGACTGATGATCCGCCCCTCCGGGGTTCACAGCATATATCAGGCTCAATGACGGTTTAAAGTGGGGCATGTGAGCCGGGAGTTCCTGTCCCTTCGTGGCGGTAACGAGGTCGGGTGCGCCCCTCCCTATGATCTGAGCGGCCCTCGCGCTGCCCTCTGCCAATACGTCCCCGATGCCCTCGCGTTTCGCCACCATCATCATGAGCCGGTGAACCGATTCGGAGTCCCCGAAAGAGAGCTTCATCCCGGCCTCCCTTTCGGAGATCATCCCCCTTGAAAAGCAATCTAGGGCGAACGATACGGTCGCGCCGCAGGAGATCGTGTCCATCCCGTACATATTGCATATCTGGTGCGATATTTTTATGGATTCGCCCGAGGTTATCCCGCAATACGAACCCACCGCCGCTATGGTGCCGTACTCAGGGCCGCCGTAGCGAGGTTCCACGCCTGGCGATTTTTCCGCGACGCGCTTGCACGCCAAGGGGCAGACGTAACATTTCCCGCCCCCCTTTATGCGGATGTCCTTGAAATCCGGGAACCAGCCGCTGCTGTAGTTGTTTTTAGGCAGATAGCCCATGTCGCGCAGTGGTTCCACGTTGCCAGGGGTGCCGGTGTCCTTGAAATCCTTCCAGAAGGGATCGTTCAGCTTTCCCGCGAGCCTGTGGTTTATGTCGCTGAAAGCCTCCGGGTCAGCCGGGCGAGGTTTTGTGGCGCGGGATACGGCGAGGGCGCGGAGATTTTTTGCGCCCATCACTGCGCCTATGCCGGTCCTGCCGTTGGCCCTGGAGCAGTTGTGTACGATGCACGCGAAGCGCACCAGCCTCTCGCCCGCAGGCCCTATCTGCGCTATCTCGACGTCGCCCAGTTCGCTGCGGATGGCATCCTCCCCGTCGCCTGTAGTCATCCCCCATATATGCCCAGCCGGCCTGATCTCGGCGGTGCCGTCCTTTAGATGGAGGTACACGGGCCGTTCCGACCTGCCGCTCACGACCAAGGCGCTGAGTCCGTTCGCCGCGAACTCGGCCGGCAGGAACCCACCGGCCTGGCTGTCGCCGACGCCTCCCGAGAGAGGGCTCTTGGCGGCCGCCGCTATGCGGCTCAACCCCGCAGCCGGCAGCCCGGTAAATGGGGAAACGGCAAAGACGAGCGGATTGCCGGGGGAGAGCGCGTCCACGCCAGGGTTCATCTTTTCTAGCAGGAGGCGAACAGCCAGGGCAGAACCGCCAGGATACAGCCTGTAGTCCCGGCCTGGTATAATTTCACGCCGCACGGTCCCCCGCCCTAGGTCTACGTTCAAAATAACGGCATCAGGAAAAACAAAGCTGCTCACCATGAACACCTGCCTGATAATTGATCATATACGGCACTTGATTTCATTGGCCCTGCCGCCTATCGTTAGCCGCCCGTCATGTATGCTTTGATGCGCGTCCCTGGGGGGACAGGGCCGCTGCCTTCCGGGATCGCTCCCAGGAGGTCGGCGCCAATGAATGAACTCAGAACGCCGTTCCCCTGATTTTCGGTCACGGACATGACGGCGCGTCCGTCTTCGATGACGAGATGGCCGCGCACCAGACGCTTGCATAGGCTAGGTTTCTTAAACCCCTCTTTTAAAGTCACGTCGATCTCCCTGTTCTGCCACCGGGCATGACCAGCGATCCGCCGGATAAACGGCGCGGCGAGCAGTTGGAAGCTGATCATCGCAGCGCCCGGGTTGCCTGAAAGGCACAGGATCAGCTTGCCGTGCTTCAGCGCCGCCAGAATCGCAGCGCCCGGCTTTATGCGGATGCGCCAGAAAAGGGCGTCTGCGCCGATTTGTCGGACAGCCTCCTTGACCATGTCGTAATCCCCGACAGAGACGCCGCCAGTCGTGATCACCATATCGGCGTCCCGCAGCCCATCCTCGATCGCCTCTCCGATAACTTCCGCCTCATCCCGCGCGATGCCCAGAAAAAGCGGTGCCGCCCCATTCGTCCGCAAGGCGCCGGCCAAGGCGAACGCGCTGCTGTCGCGGATTTTACCAGGAGGCAAAACCGCCGCGCCGGTGGGTACGATTTCGTTGCCGGTGCTGAGGATCGCCACTTTAGGCCGCAGGTATACGGGGACATCCTGGATCCCCAATGAAGCCAGCAGACCGATCATAGCTGGATTGATCACGGTGCCTTTTTGAGCCGCCATCGCCCCCTTCCCCATATCCTCGCCTGCCGGGATGATGTTTCGGCCTGACGGGAACGGTGCGGAGACGATCACATGCGCGCCCTCAGCGCTGACTTCCTCAAATTTTACCACGCAATCAGCGCCGGGAGGAATCGGCGAGCCGGTCATGATCTTTGCCGCTTGTCCGGGATTCACTGTGCGCGCAGGCGTATTTCCGGCCGGGATCTCCTCTGTGACGCGGAGCGTCGCCGGCTGCTCCGCTGAGGCCGATGCCAGATCCGCCGCCCGCAGGGCATACCCGTCGAAAGGCGAGCGGTCGAAGGGCGGGATGTCTTCAGCCGCACGGACATCCTCCGCCAGCACCCTGTCGAGCGCCTCCATCAGCTCCACGCTTTCTGTGCCAGTAGCTTGGCATATTCCCGACATGATTTCGGACGCTTCGTCCAAACTGAGCATCGTTTTCATGCGTGTCACCCCCCTAAAATAAAAAACCTGCACGAGACACGCAAATTCAGCGGCCAGAGCGTTGTGACTGCGCCCAGCAGCGTCATTCCATGCATCTCCTTCGCTAAATAGGCAAGCAGAGGGATTTCTCCCGCTACTCCGCAGGCTTGCAGCCCAGGCCCTGGATCCTTGGCAAAGAAGATGGCTGCGGCTCTTCGCTTTAGGATCTCAGGGCTCGGAGACTATTACGAATGAAAAAGCGCGGGCGCTGCCCACATCCGGCAGGGACATCGTTCCCCCCGCGCTTTTATTATGTCAGCACACCCCCAGAATAAACGCGGCCAGTTCGTCCGCAATATCGCATTTTAGCACTGTCTGCAAGCCCAGCCAGCCGGGGATTCCGTTGGCTTCGAGCAGATAGGGGCTGCCCTCGCTGCACAGGATGTCCACTCCCAGATAATCCGCACCCAGCAGATCTGAGGCCGCTAAAGCCAGCTGGCAGAAGGAATCTGGGGCCTCAAAGGGTTCAGCCTGGCCACCGCAGGCGATGTTGGTGCACCAGTTCTCGGAGCGGCGGCGCATAGCGCCCGTCACCCGTCCGTCGATGACGAACAGCCGGTAATCCACGCCCTCGTGGGGCAAGTATTCCTGCACGTAATAAAGGTAGCGCCCCATCTCCAGGGCGCGCAGCACGCGGTGAGCCATATTCGGGTCATCGACCCGCACCATCCCCTGCCCCTGTGAGCCGAACACGGGCTTTATAACCACAGAACCCCACTCCCGGACAGCCCGCATCGCGTCGTCGTAACGCTCGGTCACCAATGTGCGCGGCACCGGCAGTCCGGTCGAAGCCAGCAGCGACGTGGTGTAGTATTTGTCGACCGTCCGCTCCAACGTGTCCACGCTGTTGATCACGCGCAGCCCGCTCTGCTCCAGGCGATGAAGCGCGTTCAGCCGGAACACCACCTGTTCCAGGGATCCGCCCGGCAGCCAGCGCACCACCAGCCCCCGCAGATCGAGCAGACGCACCGTCTCCTCCGCAGCCGTGACTCCCACCGTCTCGCCCGGCAGCCAGCAGCTGAGTTTTTTGGGGTGTATGATCTGTACAGCCGCGCCACGGGCTTTGAGCGCCCGTTGCAGCAATATGGTCTGTTCGCCTTTAGCTGTGCCTAGAATGCCGATCTTCCCATGGCTGGGAGACATCAGGCCGGTCTCTTCGCCTTTAAGCCGTGTGACACAGCAGCACCTCTCCCTTGCCTCCGGTCATCGCCTCGCCGCTGTAACGGTCAAAGAAGCAATCGACATCCCAGCCATCCAGCACGAGGCCCTGCGTCTCGATATAAGAGCGCATCAACTGCCAGAAAGGAGGCTGATATGTGCAGTCATGGTAAAAGGTCGGCAGCAGGTCGTGCCCCTCCCGGACTATGATGGTGCCGCGCACCATGCCGCTGCCGATATGCCGTCCGCTATGCCCCGCTATCAGGATTGTCCCGGCGTTCATGTCGTACCCCGGAAACTCGAGGCAGTCGCCGTTCACTACGATCAAACCGCCGCGCATCTTGGTGCCGGTCATCCGTCCGGCGTTGCCGTGGATGATTATGGCGCCGCCGCGCATCCCTTGGGTTTTGCCCCGATAAGAGGCCCCGGCCCAATGCCCCGCGCTGCCCTCGACGCGGATAACCCCGCCTGTCATGTGCGCGCCAAGCCAATCCCCCGCGTCGCCGCGTATGGTGATCCTGCCGCCGCCCATCTCGGCGCCGGCGTGGAAGCCGCACGATCCCTCGATGATCAGTTCGCCGCTCTGCATTCCCTGTCCCAGACGTTTCACCCGCCTGAAATCGCCGCGCAGAATCAGCGAGACGCCAGGCGCGTCACCCGTCTCCCGTATTTCGCCCCGCAAAAACTCTCCGGCCTCCGCCGTTTGATTGCCGTACAGCAGCGGCAAGGCGTATATTTCGTCCAAGGTCGTCTGCTCCAGCGAGTCCGGGCGCAGCCGTTCCGCCTCTAATGGCAGATTCGGTTCCCGCGTCAGGCGTAAATCGATCACCCTCATCGCTCGTCACCTGCCAATAGTTGATGCAAGTGGAAATGAAACTTGCCCAGCTTGCCGCCGTAATTGCCGGCTGTGATTTTGCGGATGCCGCCGCAAGCACAGGCGGCCTCGATGCCGACGCGCATGGCCTGGGCCACCAGCGCTTCGGTCAAGCCGTCTATGACGATCTCCAGCACGGCGTTGTCGCCTTCCTGCAACGCGCTGCCGGACAGGCGGCCGCGGATTGTCGGGCAATACGATATGTTGGTTGAAGCCTTGAGGAACTTGTAGCGCGAGCCCACCTGGCTGCCGCTGCGCACCATGCCGCCGGGAAAGGGCAGCGCCACGCCTCGCAGTTGGCGGATGGCCGCCACTGCGGCCTCAGCCGCAGCCAAGGTGGCGGCGTGGCTCGGCCCCAGCAGCAAAAAGTTGCCTCCCCCCACGGCCCTGATCATCAAAAACGTCTCTTCGACCAAAAACTCGCCGTCCATGACAGGCACCCGCCAGTAGCGCGTGTTGCCGATGACTTTGCTGCACTGATAGCCGTCGCCGAAGAAGCGCAGCTTGCCGCCTATGTCGAAGGGGCTGATATCTTCGCTGTCTGGCGCGATTTCAGGCAGCGCCCCGCAGAAACAGGCTGACCCCACCGACGTCATCAGCGCCTGTCCGACCCTGTTGAGCAGGGCGTTAGCCAGCCCGTCCCAGGAATTGGCGAAAAACAGGCAGTCGTAGCCGGGCCTGTCGTCAGGTGTTGCCGGGCTAGGCCCCTCCACGTCAGCCTCGATGCCGCAGCCGATCACCGACGTGGCGAAGCCGGTAATGGCCCGCGCCGCGGTGAGCGCCCAGTGATCGCTCGGCCCTGTGACGGTGAGGCGGCAGCCGCGCATACCGAAGGCCTCGGCAAAGGTATCCTCGATCATCACGCCGTTTTTTTGCATGGGATCACCTCCGGTCTGGGAGTGTATTCATCCTGCACAGGAAAGTTGGCCAGGGTGATGGAGTAGTAGTTGTGGAATTCCTGCGCCAGGTCATCTGGAAGGGCCGCGTCGCCGAGCCGCACCAGCAGCCGCCGCCCCTGCGGGCTTTGCACGGCCGTGCCGTCGCGCACGACCAGCGCGCCGTCCTTGAATACGTACGCGGGCTGCCTGAACATCCGCTCCTTGTCCTCCTGAACGCGGTAGATGGCGATATCGCCGCAGGAACCGACGCTCAGGTTGCCCCTTTGCGCCAGCCCCAGCGCCCTGGCGGCGGCGGACCGCGTTATGACGGCGATCTCCTCCAGCGTATACTCGCGCGACAACTGCGACAGCACGGTGTGCTTGCCGACGCGCGGGTTCAGCGCCTCCATCTGCGAGGCGCGGTAATCGCGGTCCATGAGCAGACGGATGATCTGCGGATAAGCGGAAAAAGGCCCGGCGTTGGGGTGATCGGTGGTCAGCACGATCTGCCACGGGTTTTTGACCAGCAGCAGCAATTCCAGCCCGATGCACCACTGGATGGCGTTTACCAGAGACTTCGGCTTATACTGGAGCGGAACCACACCCGCGCCGGACTCCATCTCAACGTCGTTGTTGATCCACTTATGGCCGGTCACCACGTGCAGACGGTACTGCATCGGCGCGTCGGCGGTCATGGTAGTGGCAGGGCCGAAGACCAGCTGCCCTACGTCGCAGGTGACGTTGGGGTGCTCGTTGATATAATCAGCCAGTTCCCGGGCCGCTGACTTGAGCGTGCCCTTTTTGTTTTGGCCGTAAGCGTGAAATTGCAGGTGGGTCATGTGAACGGGCAGGCCGTCTAGCGCCCGCATGGTTTCCAGCGTGGTTATGTAGTTGCCGGCCTCGCCCAGGTGGTTGCAGTGCAAGTGCATACCGTGAGGCAGCCCGAGGTCGCGGACCGCCTCTGCCAGGCCCGTCATGATCTGTCGCGGCGTCACCCCGAAAGGCGGGATCGGCGTGTCCAGGTTTTGTATGCCCTGAGCCCATTTCCAGCTCTCCACCCCGCCTGGGTTGACCACCTTGACTGCGTATCCCTTTGTGCTCTCAAGCAGCCAGGAGATCAAATCGCGCAGCCGCTCCCTGCGCCCTACGGGATCCTCCTCCGCGAGTATCTGCATGACCATGTAATTGTTGCCCATCAGCGTATAGGCGCCGGTATCGATAATCGGCACGTCCAGCAGCTCCTCATGGGCGTGGCGGGCTTCCAGGGGCGGGACAGCCGCCTCGAACACCGTGGTGTAGCCAAGCCCGGCGTACTCATAGCCCGTGTAGAAGCTGGTTGGCACGGTAAAGCCGGTTCCGGCCCTGGTCGTGGCCGTGTGTGGCTTGAAATGGTCGTAATGATCCTCCGGACACATGCTGCGCGCGCTGTTGACCTTGGTGCCGGCGATATGGCTGTGGATATCGACGCCGCCCGCCATCACCGCACAGCCAGCGGCATCGACGGTCTCGCATGGCTGCCCTTCAGGCGGCGCATCGCGGATCTTGCCGTCGTCGCCGACGCACACGGCCCTGATCTGGCCGTTGATTTCCTGGGCAGGGTCGTAAAGGGCGCCGTTAATGATTTTTAGCATGGAGAACCCTCTCCTTTATCCGTTGCAAGACCTCCAAATCCGCAGGCCACTCGCAGTCGAGGATTTTACGCAGGCGAATGGGCACGTTGTCCATGCGGTAGTAGGTGCCGTCCGCGCTCAGCCCGGACGTGGCTACGGGGATGACCACATCCGCCCACGCCGTGGTCAGGGAGTTGACCGGATCCAAGACGATCGTGGGGATCTTCTTCAGCCCCTCGACCGCGGTGTGAGGCAGATGGGCGGCCGGGTCAGTGGCCACGATCAGCGCGGCGTCCACGTCGCCGCGGTTGAGCATGTCGATAACGCTGAACTCTCCGGGGTTGAAGCGCGGATAGCCGCGATTGAAGCTGATCGCCAGCGGATATCCCGTCTGCCAGACGAACACTTGATTGTTGCCGTTGACGTTGGCATGTCCGCGCATCGGCATGGCGTAGACGCGCGTGTAGCGATTGCAGTCGCTGACCAGGCGGATCAGCTGCTCCACGTTTAAATCTTTGCCCTGACTCTGGGTCAGCCCTATGCCGAAGAACACCACGCCGTATTTGCATTCCCTGAGCAGCCCAACGAGTTCCCGCCATCTGGACAGCGGCACCCCGCCCACCAGGCTGTCGTCGGTGAGCGTGGGCAAGGGCAGTTCGCAGACCAGCGCCCGCAGCACGGTGGCGATCTCATAATCGCTCCCGGGGATCACCTGGAAGAATAAATCGGCGTTCTTGGAGCTGGGGGTGGGCCTCACGTCCACCACGACTAACTTGCGGTCCTTGCGCCCGAGCGGCGTGTACATGCCCTTGGCCTGCACCGAATAACGGCTGAAATGGCGCATGTGGCTTTCCATGGGGTTGGCGCCCCAGAACACCACCAGGTCGGCGCGGTTCTTGGCCTCACCCAGGGTACAGGTTGGCAGGCCCACGTGCTGACGGGCGAGCACCCCCGGCCCGTGGCAGTAGCTGGAGCAGTTGTCGAGGCCGGCGCGCAGTATCTCCGCCAGCTCTACCCCCACTCGGTTCGCCTCGGCCACCGTGCTGCTGAACCCGTAGACCAGCGGTGATTTTGCCTGGCTCAAAATCTCCGCCGCCGCGTCATAGGCCCGCTCCAGCGTGGCAGGCATCCCATAGACGCGGCACTCTGGCTTGTCGTTGTCGCCGTGGAGCGCCTTGCTGCGGCCGATGCCGCAGACGTTTTTTACGTCGATCACCCGGTTGTCCTCCACATGCATCTCCAGATCGTCGCACAGCGCGCCGCAAAAGGTGCATACGACGTCTTTATGGACAGTTACAGTCATGGCGCGTCATCCCTTCCATAAACAAGACAGCCTGCCCTTTGGGAAAGGCTGATTTATATATAGCCCTTTCCTACTCCTGCGCAGCTTCTATTTCCACCGTAAAGCCTTTATAGCTCGGCACGCCGGTGCCGTAGGTCTGCTCGCCGATCAGCTCGTTGGCCGTCGGGCCCAATGGCAAGAAGAACACGCCGTCCGGCCCCTCCGCGCTGCGGCATGTGACCAGCACCTGGCCGGAATCGCTGCGGACGCGCGCTCTCTGCCCCTCCTTCAACGCCAGTTCCTGGTAATCACGAGGGCTGAGGGTGAGCGTTGCGGTCTCCGCGACGTAATCGGCGCAATATTTGCCCCTCTCCATCGCGTTGCCCTGCTTGGCCGTGCGCACCGTGATCAAAAAACCCTGTTTGGCTGCCATGTACGATACCTCCCGTTCGCGCTTGCCGGGATCAGGGATGGCTGTGGTCGAAGTTCGCCGGCAGCAGTTTTTCAAAGCCCTCCGTGCTGTAGGGCTTGCCCTCCTTCTTCTGCGCGAGGGCGTTCAGCAGTAGGTTGTAGTTCTTCTTGTTTATCGGGTACATTACGAGTAGAGTGGCGGTGACGATGAGCATGATGGCCGGCACGAGGGTGTTCAGCGTCAGGATGCCGCGCAGTGTCTGGGCGGTCTGTTCCTGGGCCATCCCGTCGTAGCCCAGCAGTTCGAGCATCCAGCCGTTGAAAAACGTGGCCGCCGCCGCGCCGATCTTCGTGGCAAAGGAGAAATTGCCCTGAATCGCCGCCTCTCGCCTCTGCCCCGTGACAAATTCGTCCACTTCGCCACAGTCCAGCACGAGGGCGCTTCCGACTGTCCAGAACGACGTGCTGAAGAAGAGGTAGCAGACATCGAATATGCACAGATACAGGAAACTCCTTATCCCTATAAAGAAGAACGCAAAGCAGCCCGCGCTCGCTATGAGCGTATAAAGCAACACGCACTGTTTCTTGCCGAGCCTGCGCGAGATGTAATTCATGAGCGGCAGGTGCGCCAGCGCGATAAGCGCGTCAAACGTCCAGTAAGTCCCCTGCATCGACTCGGAGAGCCCTAAATTGTTCGCCATCAGGTATACGAAGCTGCCCTGCGCTATCGCGTATACGAAGCTGCCCGAGGCGGCAAAAAGAGACAGCCATTTCACCGACCTGTCCTGGCAGAGCTCGATGTAATTTTTTATGAATTGCTTGCCGCTCACCATATTTCTGGCCGCCTTTTCGGGATCCCTGTCTATGAGCTCAGTCCCCTTGGTCTTCCGGATGCAGTAATACCCGCAGGCCACCGCTATAGTTTCCAGGATGAGGGCGGACAAGAACCACGCGAACTGGTCGGAATTCATCCATAGGTATTTATCCATGCCTAATTTCGACACCCAGTCCCAGATGAACATGGGGCCGGCGTATTCGATCCACCCGGCGACGAACATCGGGACGCCGAGGATTATGCGCATATTGCCCCGTTCGTCGAAATCGTCCGTCAACTCCGCTCCCAGCGCGTAGTAAGGGATGTCGTACATTGTGAAGAACGTCCAGAGCAGGAGGCCGATGGTCAGGTAGTAAAAGAAAGCGCCCCTCTGGGTCATCTCGAATGTCGAAAAGAGCATCACAGTCGTGACCGCCAGAGGGATCAGCGCGGCGGCCATGAAGGGCCTCCTCCTGCCCCGCTTCGATTTGGAGTTGTCGGACAGGTAGCCTACCATAGGATCGGTGACCGCGTCCCAGATGATCACGATCATGCAGATCGTCCCGCCGATGCCGGGGTCGAACCCGGCTATGTCGGTGAAGAAGAAGAGGAAATAGATGTAGAAGAGGTTGTACGGGAAAAAATCCGGGAACCCGCCTATGGCATAGGCGAGGTTCGTTGAAAAGGGGACCTTCTTGGTCGATGTCTCTGTGGTCTGCTCTGATTTGTCAGGCATCTGATTCACCAGTCCCTGTCCGCTGCGTAAATCCGCTCGCACAGTCCATGGGATGAAAAACGCCCCTGTTCCGTCAATGCCAATAAGTTCTCCACCTAATCTCACTCCTCCGTAATTGTCTGCCTCGTTCTCTCGGATGGAACTGAGGGCGTAAAACACCTGAATAGCGAACTATTCGCATGACAGCGAGCCGCCACTTTATAGCTTCAAGGCAACTTTTAACAAATCAGCGTATACGGCCCACCCCTCTCTCCGTTGCCAGAAGCAGCCACTGCGTATCATTTCCAAAGTGAAGTTAAGGATTATTTTAATTAGCTTGAAATGATAGGGCAAGCTATATGAACTGTCAAGCAATAATTCAGCAAAACTTGACAACACACACTCACGGAAAGGCCGGTTTTTCTTCCATGCGTCATAGCTGCTTAGGGATACCCGCAGGAATCTGGCCCACTTCGCGACAGGGTGCTCGGTATGCTCCGATATGGACCGGCATTTGGAATACTGCGGAATATCGCAAATATCGACGACAGAAAATCGCTTGACGAAGGCAGACAAGGCCAATATGATAGCGAATGGTCGCATGAAACACATGGACATGGAGAAACGGATGGGATAACAGTTTTGGCGCTTCTCCGAAAAGGCGATGAAATATGAGAATATATTTAGACAACTGTTGTTTGAACCGGCCATTCGATAACTTAGATGATAATGCAGTGCGTATGGAAAGCGAGTCAGTTTTGGCAATTATTGACCGATGCGAGATTGGAGATTGGGATTTTTTTGGGAGCGATGTTTTGTTCGATGAGATGTCAATGATTGCCGATAAGGTCAAGAAACAAAAAATATTGTTGCTGTGCCAATCCGCTACACTTTATGTCGAGTTGACCGAGGAAATAGTAACAAGGGCGAAAGAACTCGAAAAACACGGCATTAAACCTTATGACGCGCTTCATGTTGCAAGCGCGGAATTTGGGGAAGCCGATATTTTCCTTACAACTGATCGTAGGTTGCTTAATGCTACACAAAGGGTTGATGTAAAAATTAAAATCAATAACCCATTGAAATGGTTGATGGAGGTGCTCTATGAACAGTAATCTTGCAGAAATAAGAGAAAGAGGCTTAAATGCCCTCTTTAAGGAGCTTGGGACGATAGGAGCGATAAATTTCCTAAGACAGTTTGAAAACAGCGCTGGTAATTACACAGAAGATCGCGAAGCCTTGCTCAACGGCATTACTATTGATGATATTGCCGAAAGGATTAGACGCCGCAATGCACGATAGTGAAACCTATGTTATTTATGCTTGAAAAACCAGGACTCCAAGAAGATATTGTTGGACAACAGTAGAAGGTGATTATTTTCTATATCAACTGTCGAGAACCCGATATGTCATGCTTCCCGACAATACCCGTTCCAGAACTTTCACTCGCTTCGACTCATCTCTGCTCAATGTCAATCTCTCCTGTTCCATGAGGACATTTTCGCTGATGAGTTATGAGCGGACATTATCACAGACGAACAACAAAACACACAAACAACAACTGAAACTTGACTTTACTCCGCTAATGCATTATATTACCTTGAGTCTCATGTATAAGAAAAATTTAGTAAGCTCAAGAGTTCTGTAACCGGGGGTCTCCCCATGGGAGACACGTGCCGACCTGAGAGGAGGTGCCGCCCGTCATAGAAGTATAGCCTGTTTTTCCCTCGGCACAGCTGTATCCATCTAGTTCGCGGTCATTTGGAAGAGCGTTTCGAAGAATGAGGAAGGATGGTCAGTAATGAGTTTGCAGGAAAAAATGGTGAAGGAATGTATCGGAGCGGCAGAGGCGGATTTTAACGTAATAAAGGAAAAAAGAGGCGGGACGTTCAAGATAGCGGATGCCAAGCCGTATGTGGATGCCGTCAACGCCATGAAGCCGACGGAGGGGCAGAGCAAGGAGATATTCGAACTCCACGTCCAGTCAGTCAACGCTCACTACGAGGTGTTAAAGGAGATCACCGATACCATTCGTCCGGAGGACGACCCGTTTATCGAGCACCACCAGACCCCGCCCATCCTCGAGATCCTGTTCGAGCTGGATCCCGCCTTCAAGGCGTCCACGAAGAAATTCATTGACGCCATCGGCGCCAACAAAGCCCTTATCGGGCTGGAGGCGGTCCGCCGCTACGGCGGGATGTACGGGCCTACCTGCGTCGTTGACTTCGGTTTCTCGGTCGGCTCCGTCCCGAACCTGGTGAACAGGATCTTGAAGCCGCTGGACATCCCGCAGAAGGATAAGGAGACGTTGCTCGCCTCCAAATCCTGGGGGATGAACACGTCCTATGGCCTGGGCGCCGCGTTCAGGGCCGCCATCGAGTCCGGGAAAACGGCAGGGGAGGCAGAAGCCGCGGAGGTAGCGCAGCTGCAGCGCCTGTACGACCAGCCGAAGGCCGCCCAGAAGGAGCTCATGGCCACCCATAACCTCGGCGGGCACGGCCCCCACTCTTCGTTCGACCTAGGCAAATACATGGATGGCTACAGCAAGAGGATGAGGCCGGTCGTAGAGGCGGCGTTCAAGGCCGGCGTACACCCGGCCAATATCGTCACCGTGCCGGCGTACTGCGTCGGCGACATCGGCCACCATATAGCGCAGTCCGCGTACAATATGTTCAAGGACGACATGGTATTCGCCATATACGAGGCCGTCACGCAGGTGTTCACCGCCACGTTGAAGAAGGGGCTCGAAATAGGCGCGTTCAAGAGCGGGTGGGACGTCGTCGCCGCCGCCACGGGCGCTCCGGCTGCCGCAGCGGCTTGCGTGTTGGCGCTCGACGCGTTTAACGTGCCTATGCTGGTTGACCTGCTGGTAAAGCGCTTCCACAACTACGCGGCGATCAACCCGAAGCGCGGAGAGGCCGATGAGCTCCACAACGTCGATTTCATGGACATCCTCAAGAGGGGCGAGTCCATTATCGACAAGGGCGGCAAGATCAAGGGGATCGAGCTTGATTTCTCGCCGGTCACGAAGCACCCGGTCATCTCTAACCCACAGCGCTACACTTATCCCGCTTGCGCCATCACACAGCGCTTCGCGGCGCTCATGTCCCTGTCGGACTTCCCGTGCTACCTGACGCCGGAGTGCGTCACGGCTACCGCCATGACGAACATGATGGCTCTCAACCCCGGTACGCCTGGCGCCCCGATGAAGGGTTGCAAGGACTGCGCCGTCAGCACCCTCATCAAGCGCTGCGCCCCGTATGCCAAGGGCGCTCTCGCATCCTTCGAGGGCTACTGCCAGTGCAAAGAGACGATATAGCCTAAGCAATGCAGGGAGCGCCCCCGCGCCGTCTCGCGCGGGGGCGCTCCCCCGAAAGGGGACGCCAAAATGCGGAAAATTTTGCTCCAGCTCGACGCTGATCCACAGCCGAGCGTCTTTGACGCTGTAACGGCCCTAGATTCCGCCGATTGCGTCATGCTGCGCCACGGTGCCGTGACGCCGGAAAACGTTACGGCGCTGGTGCACGGTTGCATGTTCACCAGATCCCCGAAGGATCTGTACAGCACGGCGATATTCATCGGCGGTTCCAGCGTAGAGGAAGCGGGGCAGATCCTGAAAAAGGTCAGGGAGACGCAATGGCCGCCGCTCGACGTCTCAGTGATGTTCGACCCGAACGGGTGCAACACCACATCCGCCGCCGCCGTCCATTACATGGCTTCATGCTGCGATATGAAAGGAAAGAAGGTCGCCGTCCTATCTGGCACCGGCCCTGTCGGGCAGCGCTCCGCCGGCCTGTTGCTGAACCTCGGGGCGACCGTAGTGATCACGTCCAGGAATATGGACAAGGCTCGGAGCGCGGCTAACGCGATAGGGGAGCGCTTCGGCAAGACGCCGGAGTGCGCCGTCATGAGGGGCGACCAAGACACGCCGCCGATACTCGACGGTGCGGCGGCTGTGATCTGCTGTGGCGCGGCAGGGGTACGGCTCTTGTCGGAGAAGCTCTGGAGGGAGCACCCGACGCTCAAGGTCATAGCCGACCTGAACGCCGTCCCGCCCCTAGGGGCAGAGGGGACGGAAGCCGTATGGCGCGCCCGCGAAGTGGATGGGAAGATCGTCTTTGGCGCGATAGGCATTGGCGGCCTCAAGATGAAAATTCATCATCGCGCCATCGCGAAGCTCTTCGAGGAGAAGGGGCTTCTCCTAGATACCGAGGGGATCTACGCTCTCGCCCAGGAGGCCGCGGAATAGCTCATGAGGGTCCTTGTGCTGGGGGCGAGCGCGAGGGCTGTGGCCGAGTCCGTAGCGAGGGCCGGACACGAGCCGGTGGCAGTGGATTCGTTCGGGGATCGCGACCTCAAAAAAATCGCCTCCTGGCGCAGGAGGGATAAATCCCAGCCTCTCGGGACTGTCGCGTCTGGCCTTGACGTGGACGGCGCCGTGTTCGCCTCTGGGATAGAGAATCGCCCGGAGTCCATTGCGGAGCTTGAGGAGAGCGGCGTGCGCGTTTTCTCCCCGCCCTTGGAGTCCGTCAGGCGTTGCAGGGATCAGCGCGAACTGGATAAGCTCTGCGCCAGGGGCGGTTTTTCGAGGCCGAGGACGTATTTCCCCGCGCCCGGCGAGGAATTTTCTGTCGATTCGCGCTGCCTCGTCAAACGGTTCAAAAGCGGGGCGGGGACCGGCGTGAGGGAGTGGGATTCGGGATTAAAAATCCGTGACGGTGAGTACATTGAGGAGCGCATCGAAGGGATCCCACTCTCCATCGTCTTTTTAGCGGACGGCAAGAGCGCCGTCCTGTGCGGCACAAGCAGACAGCTCGCCGGGGAACGCGCCCTGGGCGCCTCGGGCTTCGCATGGTGCGGCAACATCATGCCCTTCGAGGCGGAGACGTCCAGGAGGGGCGCCCTTTTGGCCGAACTGCGGAGGGCGGCAAGGGAAATAGCGTCTTATTTTGGGCTCCGTGGCGCTTCCGGGGCCGACTTCATGTACGATGGCGACAAGCTCTGGCTCCTTGAGATCAACCCTCGCATAAGCGCCTCGTTCGAGCTGGTGGAGTTGCTCTACGGCGTCAACATATTCAGCCTTCACTTGGACGCGCTCGATGGCCGGTTGCCGCAGGAGAGAGACGGGCTGCTGGACGGCCCGTTCAGGGGCAAGGGGATCATATACGCGCCTTCAAACCTGACAGCCCCGGACACGGGGACATGGTACAATTATTCCAGGCACGACATACCGCATCCCGGGTCCCTCCTGCCGGAGGGCGCGCCTATATGCACCGCGATAACGCCAAATCTCGAAAGCGACGCCCGCGTCATGGCACGCCTCGCTGACGAGGCTGCCAAGGTATGGAGAGAGTGCGGACTGTGAATAATGGATAACGTTGATTTGTCTTTATGAGCCTAGCTTGATGAGGCTTCAGTCATGGCCGGATCTGCCTGTAGGACAAGGATTCTTTTCGTAACGGGACGGCTCGCCGCCCGCCCGCTTGAAGCGGTAATCAGCGCGCTCGCCGGAGGCGATTCCGGGATCAGCGCCTCTGCGCTCTGCCTCCCCATATCCGTCGCGGCCCTCATGACCCCTGAATGGGCCCTCCGCCAGATTATCAGGATGCGGCGGGAGGATTGCCCAGCCTTGAGCGAGAGGCCTGACAGGATAGTGATGCCTGGCCGCGTGGCGGGCAGTCTCCGCGATATGGAGGAGGCGCTCGGCGCGCCGGTCACGCGCGGGCCGGACGACCTCTGGGACATACCGGAGTGGCTGGGGATTGGCGCTTGTGATACGGGCGAAGCTGGCGGCGGCGACGGATCGTTTCGGATAATCGCGGAGATCACGGAGGCGTGGCGGATGACGCCGGACGCGATAGTGAGCGCAGCCCTGTGCTTTCGCGAGAGCGGCGCTGACGTGATCGACCTCGGCGGCAACCCCGAGACGGGCGTGCCTGAGGTAGCCGAAAAGCTAGCGGCGCTTAAAGGCCTAGGCTTTCTCGTCTCGGTCGACACGTTTCACAGGGAGACCATTTTGCGGGCCGTGAGTTCCGGCGCCGATATGATTTTGAGCGTCAATTCGTCGAACATGGATCTGCTGGGCCATGCCGCCAAAAGATGCCGGTTTGTAGTGGTCCCCGATTACGAAGGCGACGAGTCAGGCTATATAGCTTCGCTTGAAGTCAACGCGAGGGAGGCCGCGCGAATGGGCGCGGATGTGATAGCGGATCCGATCCTCTGCCCGCCCATGCTGGGTTTCGTTCAGTCGCTTTGCAGGTATTACGAATATCGCTCGCTGCACCCGGACGCACCGATGATGATGGGCGCCGGCAACGTTACGGAACTGCTGGAGGCGGACAGCGCTGGCGTAAACGCCCTCCTGGCGTCATGCGTACAGGAACTGGGGATAGAGTACGTGCTCACCACGGAGGTCGCGCGCTGGGCCAGGGGCACGGTGAGGGAACTCCTCGCGGCGCGGATGATCATGAAAGCGGCTGGAGAGAGAAGGATGCCGCCGAAGAAAATCTCACAGGCCCTCCGCGAGCTGAAGGGGCCTCCGCCGCGATACAGGGAGGAACAACTTCGGGAGATGCAGTCAGGGATCACCGACCTGAACTGGCGGGTATTCGTCACGGAAGACGCGATCTGCGCCTTTAACAGGGATCGTTTCCTCTGCGGCAGGGACATAACGGCGATTTACGCCGGGATGAATCTGACTGATCCCGGACACTCCTTCTACGCCGGGCGCGAGCTTCAAAAGGCCGCGATAGCGCTAAGGCTTGGCCGAAACTACGTCCAGGACGACGATCTGCTGTGGGGGGTAATGCCGTGACGCTGGAGGCGATCCTTGGCGCCGGGTCGAGATTCGTGCCGATGGGCGCGATGGTGGATTCGTTTTTTGACGCGCGCGCGGTCGAGATACGGCCGTTCTTTTCGAGCAGGACGGGGCAAGCCCTGCTGGAGCATAAAGCCGGGACGCTGAATTTCGCGGACGACGCAATGCTCTTTGCGATAACCGCCCTCACGGACGTGCGCCCGCCGGCGCGGGGGAATGTGCTGGATGGCGTCCCCTGCTGGTGGGATATCGAGGTCGTCTCGTCACGGAAGGTGTCCGGTGAGGAGCAGTGGAGCGTCAAGTGCCAGATCTTGGACCGGGGCGAGCGGCGTCACTTCGTCCCGTTCAACAGGGCCCGCAACGCCGCTCTGGAGGCAGTGATACTGGCGACCAGGCTTCGTCTTGGCATGGGCGGAGAGGCTGCCGTCCAAAAGATAGACGAACTCAAGGCAATTGCCATAAAAACCGGGGGAAGGAGGGAGATGGATGCCTTCAAACTTATACAGTCAAGTATCGCATAATATGCTTGGCCGCGTCTTGCATGACACGGCGCCCGGCACGGTCGAGACGGCCTCTGCCGCTCGCCTGCACTTCGGCTTCCTGGACGTCTCAGGCTCGCTAGGCAGGAAGTTCGGGAGCGTCGGCTTGTCCATATCGGCCCCGCGCATACGGGTCAGGGCCCGCTTCGCGGACGAACTTTCTGTCCGAGGGAGCGACGCGGACGCGATCCGTTCCGCCCTGAAATACGCCCACATGTTCTACGGGCGGCCTGAAATCAGCGAGGTCACGGCGGGCCAGCCGAAGGCCGTCATCTTTCTCGACGAGACGATACCGCCCCACCGCGGTTACGGTTCAGGGACACAGCTCGCGCTGTGCGTGGCATCGTCGCTGTGCCGCCTGTACGGCATACCCTGCTCCCCGGCCTGGGCGGCGCTCCTGACCGGGCGCGGCAGAAGATCCGGTATCGGCATAGAGTCATTCGGCAGGGGAGGTTTTATCGTCGACGCGGGCACCGGCCCTGGCGCGGCAAACGCCCCTCTTACGCTGTTCAGGGCAGATTTCCCCGCCGCCTGGAGGGCCATACTCGTCCTCCCTCCCGGCGTGGGCGAGGGCCTGAACGGACACGGCGAGGACGGCGCGTTTGCGGACATGCCGCCGCCGGACCCTGCCTCTGCCCGGGAGATATGCCATATCGTGATGATGAGGCTGCTTCCCGCGGTTCTCGAAGAGGATCTCCCCGCATTCGGGGAGGGCCTGGCGAGGATCCAGGAGATAACTGGCGAGGCCTTCGCCCATGCCCAGTCGGGGAGCTTCGCGTCCCCGATGGCTGAGGGCATATTCAAAAAAATGAGAGAACTCGGCGCGTCAGGCATGGGGCAAAGTTCATGGGGCCCCTTGATTTACGGCTTTGCTCACGGCCAGGCCAACGCGGATGCGATCGCGTCCGCGCTGGCGAAATATTACGCAGGATCCCGGGCCCTCTCAGGCGACAAGCTGTATACGGATGTCGTCTCTGGGAGGAACGCGGGGGCGGTGATTACAAAAAGGCCCATTTGATAGCGCTTTCTTGATTGTAAAACGCACCGGGGGAGGTTCTGATCCGTGAAAAGTAAAAATTCTCCTAATCTCAATGACCGTGCGCGCAAAATTGCCAAAAGGATGATAAAGATGTCCGACCGCATCGGCGTCGTCGTGAGCGAGTCTCAGAACGGCGCGGTGTTAATCGATGCCGGAATAAAGGCACCGGGAAGCCCGGAGGCCGGACGGCTGTTCTCCGAGGCCTGTCTTGGCGGGACGGCTCGCGTCTCGCTGGGGCTGTCAGAGTTTGGAGGGGTTTGTCTGCCGTCCGTCACCGTGGTAGCGGACGAGCCCGTGCGCGGCTGCATGGCCTCCCAGTACGCCGGGTGGACGATAAAGGGCGAGGGAGAGCGCCCTTATTTCGCCATGGGTTCAGGCCCGGCGCGCGCTCTCTACGGCGCGGAGGAGATATTTAAGAAGATCGGGAACGCCGAGAGGTCCGACACGGCGGTCCTGGCGCTTGAGACCAGGGCTTACCCCCCTGACGGCGTTCTCGAATATATCTGCGGAAGGTGCGGGGTCAAGCCGGAAAGGCTTTTCGTCTTGCTCGCGCCCACCGCGTCCATCGCGGGCTGCGTCCAGGTTGCCGCCAGGATCGTCGAGACTGGGCTGCACAAGCTGCACGAGCTCGGTTTCGACATTAACAACGTGACGGCTGGCTGGGGCGCTGCCCCTATAGCGCCCGTCGCCGCGAACGACGGGGCGGCCATAGGCTGGACGAATGACGGGATCCTCTACGGTGGCAGGGCGTGGTACACGGTTGTTTGCGACGACGAGGAGATCACGGGGATTTTGGGGAAACTTCCGGCCTCAGCGTCGCCCGACTACGGAACACCGTTCTTCGACCTGCTCAAGCGCTACGAATGGGACTTTTATAAAATCGACCCCCTGCTCTTCAGCCCCGCGGAGGTATGCGTAAACAACGCCAGGTCTGGCCGGACGTACCGCGCCGGCTCGGTCAACCCGTCTATCCTCAAGGGGTGGGGATGAGCGGCTATCCCTCTGCGGCAGTCTGCGCCAGCCGTTCGGTAAAAAGGACAGAGCGATGGATCACGAGCGGACGCTCCTGATATCCCAGACGGCTGAACTCGCCTGCGCTATGGAGATGCTCGCGCCAAAGCCTGGGAACGTAAGCCCCGGGAGTCCGTTCAAGTACCTGAACGAAATGACGTTCGTGGCCTCAGCCGCGGCGATAGCGGAAGCCTTCGCGGATCCTGGCCTGTCCGTGGGGGAATTAGTCACGCGCGCGGTCAGGAGGACAAAACAGCTGACGGACAGGAACACGAACCTCGGCATAATACTTCTGCTGGCGCCCCTCGTGAGTGCGGCGAATGATGTGTCGGCACTAAAGCGCCCCGGATCGGTCAAAGACGGGGTTGACCCTCGCGACCTCCGGGAGTCCGTCTCACGCGTGCTTGCAGGGCTGGACGATGGCGACGCCTCGGCTGTATACTCGGCGATAAAGAGCGCGTCACCGGAGGGGCTGGACAGGAGCGAGAAATACGACGTGACGGATTTCGACGCCCAGGGCAGCGGCGCGCCGCCGATTCTGGAGGCCATGCGCTTTGCCGCGTCATGGGACTCCATAGCCAGCGAGTACGCCACGGGCTACGAGATCACGTTCGGACTCACGGCGCCTAAGCTCGTGGCGCTCTGGGAAGAGGGCCATACGCTCAGGGGTTCGGTCGTGCAGACGTTCCTGTGCCTTTTGAGCGCAGTGCCGGACACGCTGATCGCTAGAAAACAGGGACGACGCGCCTCCTGGGCCGTTGCGGCCTTGGCGGAACGCGCCCTTGAGCGCGGCGGGTGCTTTACGGCAGAGGGGAGATGTGCCGTAAGGCGTCTGCGACGTATGCTCGAGGACCCCGACAACCTGATGAATCCGGGGACGACGGCGGATCTTCTGGCGGCCGGGCTGTTCGTCTTCCTTGAGTCCGAACAGGAGCGGACGCCGGTGCCGGATATCCTGGCGAGATGGGACTTTAAGGGGAGAAAGGACAATGGCTGATTTGCTAGGCAACGACATACAAAATAGCGCACCGCAGGCGAGCCTCTCCCTTTCGAGGGTTGGCGTGACCGGCCTGAAGCGGGTCTTGCGCCTGAATGACGCATCGGGGCGCGAGACGCTCTTCTTCGCCGAGATGGACCTCTACGCCTTCCTCGACGCGAGCCGATCCGGCGTACACATGTCACGCTTCATAGAGAACATCGAGGATATCGCGTCGGAGATAGCCCTCATGCCCTCCCCGGACTTCGAGACGCTGACGGACAGGATGGCCCTCTCGGTGGCCAGGACGCAGGGGGCGGCCAGGGCCGAAGCCCGTCTCACAGCGCAGTACCCGATGACGAAGCGCACCCCTGTTTCAGGGAAGACGGTGGAGAACCTCTGCACGTTTATCGGCATCTCCGTGAGCGACGGCGTCCGGGCGCGCAGGGCAGCGGGCGTCAGGGTGAACGGGTTCACAGCCTGCCCCTGCGCCAGGGAGATGATATCGGAGCGGGCGAGGGCGGTACTTGAAGGCGCTGGTTACAGCGAAGCGCAGGCTCGCGAGATAATCTCCCTCGTCCCGCTGGCCTCGCACAACCAGCGGGGGGAGGGGACGTTGCTGATCGGCACGGAAAACCGCGTCCGGGTGGAAAAACTCGTGGACATAGTCGAGGACGCCATGAGCTCCGGCATATACAGCCTCTTAAAGCGCCCCGACGAGATGAGCGTCGTATGGGACGGACACATGAAGCCGCGCTTCGTCGAGGACGCAGTGCGCTGGATGATAAGCGGCGTCGCCTTGCGCATTCCAGAGCTGGGGGACGACGCGTTCGTAATGGCGCGGCAGGAGAATTTCGAGAGCATCCACACCCACAACGCCACCGCCGAGAGATGCGGCCTTTTAGGCGAGATGCGGCGCGAGCTTCGCGGCGAGATCACGGGGCCTTCCCGCCCGATGTCGCTGGACTCGTGGCTGTATATGGATTGACGGCAGAGACGTAAAAATAAATATATATCACGCAAAAAAGACCATAGCGCGACGCAATATGATCGCGCCATGGTCTTTTTGGTGTATAATGCCAAGTCGATGTTTCATTGATCGGCGCTTCCTAAAAACAGAGGGGGGATTTTGTGGCGGATATGTCAGTTGCCAAAGGGGATATAAAGCGCGGATCCGACGCGCGGATGCTGATCTCGGCCAGCGTTTTGCACTTCATAAACGACCTTCACCCCACGCTGCTCCCGACATTTTTGCCGGAGATCGAGAGACGGCTCTCCCTCTCGCTGGGCGAGGCCGGCTTCCTGAGCGCGCTGTTCGGCGTGCTGAATATCGTAGTGCAGCCCTTTGCGGGGCATATCGCCGACAGGCTCAACAGGCCGGTGCTGGCGATCTTCGCCCCGCTTCTGACGGCCGGCGGCGCGTACCTGCTGCCCATAGCCCCGTCATACGGGGTCGCCCTGCTGATCGTCTCCATGATCGGGTTCGGGACGGCCAGCTTTCACCCCCAGGCGCACGGACTCACTGGCATAGCGGGCGGCAGGGGGAATCTGGGGTCGTACTTGGCGGTGTTCTCTGCCGCTGGTCTGCTTGGCGCTGCCCTGAGTCCGCTTTACGGCGTTTTCCTGCTGAAAACGCTGGGCGCCTCGCTCATGCCCTTGGCGATCTTCCCGGTGCTGGCAGTGGCCTTGGCCGCGAAGCGCGGTCTCCCTAAGCGGTTCGTGGATGCCGACAGGCAGACGCAGGAAAGGGCGGGCGGCGGAGACAGCGCAGCGGGTGGCGGGACGTCCAGAGGCTTCCTCCGCGTATTCATGGTCTGCTTGCCCTTAATACTCATATCGATCATCCGCGACTCCACATCGCAGGGCATAAGGGTGTTTTTGCCCCTTCTCGTCACTGGGCGCGGCGGGAGCATAGAGTTAGGCGGATCGCTTCTCTTCGCCTTTTCCGTTTCCGGCGCCGTCTCCAGCCTGATGGGCGGCAGGATGGCAGACCTCTTCGGCAAGAAGAGGGTCATATTGGCCGTGCTCGCGCTCTCCCCCCTGCTCCTGTTCCCCGCCCTGCTCACGCGGAGCGCGTCCTCAGCGGTTCTTTTCGTCCTGGGCGGCGCTTGCCTTTCCGCCACGAGCTCCGTGACGCTCGCCATGGCACAGGAACTCGTCCCGGAGTCGCGCAGCACGGCAAGCTCGCTGGTAATGGGCCTCTCCTGGGGCATAGCGAACGCAGTGGCCTTCCCGATAGGAAAGCTGGGCGACGCGATCGGCCTTGAACGCGCCCTCTGCGTCGTGTCGCTCTTGCCGCTTCTGGCCGTGGCCGGCATTTTATTTGGGGATGTAAGGAAGCGGCTGCGGCGCGCCTCGTGACGCCACGTGAGGATGCCCGGGTTTTCGGAAGAGAGCCGAAAAGCCCGGGCATCATTGGTTTAAAACTCGATACCGGCTATCCGGGACATTGCCCTCATGCTCGCCCGGACTCCTGGGGTCCTGTACGGGTGTCCGATGGAATCCAGCTTCCCCAGCCACCGCGAGCCGGACAGCACGACCTTGACGTAGTAATGCTGTTCAAACCCCTCGTCCACCGATATCACCGATATGAGAGCCGCGTCGTCCCCGGACGCGAACAGCTCCTTAAAAATCACGACATACCCGTCTTTGCGTATGCACTCGCCTAAGATCGGCCTCAGCCTGTCGCTTAGGCTGAGTTGCGCGATGCCGGGATTGGCGGTCGTCTCCAAAGCCTCTTCGCCCTCCTTGCCGGTGTCCGGTTCCGATACCTCCGCCGTCTTGACGGCCCTCGTCACGAACGTCTCGCGCCCCATCTCGCGCCACTTACGCTCGTACTTCGTGACGTAATCCCTCTCGGGGTTGCGCTCGACCGGGCCGGCGCTGAAAGAGCCGCTCGATAAAAACGCGTCCCGCGTCTGCTCGGCGTACCACTCCACGTCGGTGGCCAGGGTGAAGGTGCCGCCGGGCGCAAGGCGTCCGCCTATGAGGGCCGCGAAACGGGGGCTGGCCACCCTGCGCTCCGTGTGCCTTCTCTTGGGCCAGGGGCACGGGAAGTTCATGTATGCCTCGCTTAAGCTGCGGGGCTCGAAGGCGTAGCGGAGGAGATCCCTGGCATCCCCGTGAATGAGGCGGACGTTCCGAAACCCTGCGGAGAGCGCCCTGCGCGCCGCCTTCGTCACGCACCACTGGGATATTTCGATGCCGACTACGGAACAATCCGGCCTCGTCCGAGCCAGGTGCTCCAAGTACTCCCCGTTGCCGAAGCCGATCTCGGCTATGACCGGCCCGCTGGCGACGAGCGATTCCCCCGGGGGTATAAGTATGTCAGTGAAGTTCCAGTTCATCGCCCATAACCCCTGTCTGATATGTTGAAACGGGGCATCGCAAGCCCTTCGTCATTTTAGCCCAAGCGTAAGGGCAAGGCAAGTTTTATCCCGATTGGCTGACGCCTGTCAATACGGCGAGGATTTTACACAAAAAACACGAAACATTCACATGGTTGTTACATATAAATTTTATACTTTCATGGCGGCAGAGCGATGCCAGCAAATCTAAGGAATCGCTGATTAAATAACCTTTGGCTGCAATGGGCGCCTTCGCCCGCCCCCTTCATGTCAGCCGTAAAAATGGTCCTGGGCGTAGCTCTGCTGCGTCTGCGGCCGTTTTCACGACTGCCATTTCGGGAAGCGAACGAATCTGCTCCATTTCGCCCAAAGAACATTTAATCAGCGATTCCCTAAAAAGGCAAGGTGAGGAATCCATGCAAAAGCACAAGATTCTTAAATCAGTCGTGACAGTCCTGCTCACAGCCCTCATGGCGGCAGGGGCGGCCGGACGCGGTTTCGGCGCGGCGAACAGCCCCTCCTTGAACGCCAGGCCGATCAACGTCGTCTGGTATCCCAACGAATCGTCGAGCACCCATGACGCGGCGCGCGCGGAAGTGGGCCGGCTTATAGAGCAGGCCACCGGCAGGAAGGCGGAGCACAGGCTGACGACCGACTACACGATTGCCATCGAGTCGATCGCGAGCGGTGCCGCTGATATCGCCATGTCAATGGGAGCCGTCGGATATATCGAGGCGCAGAAAAGAAATCCCCAGGTCGGCGTTTTGTTTGTCAACGGCGACCAAAACGGCAAACTCGACGAAGCGAAATATTTTTCCTGGCTCTGTGTGAATATGGGGAACGCGGGCAGTTACAAGAAGGGCAACGCTTATTCCATCGACAATATAAAAGGCAAAAAGATGTCCTTTGTATCCAACAGCTCCACGTCGGGCTTCAGGGTCCCCACCTCCGCGATTATCGCGCATTTCGCCAGCGACAAGTTGAACGAAGATGACCTGCTCCCAGACGGGAACTTCTTCAAGGAAGTGTTCTTCGGCGGCTCGCATCAAGGTTCAGCGGTCAACCTGGTCAGCGGCAACGTCGATGTCGCTGCTTTCTGCGACATCGAACTCGCGCCTTACATTGAACTTAAATCTGGTCAGGAAAACACCGTAGGCGCCGTATATATCGTCAAGCGTGGCGCTGACGCTCCGTTCGATCAACATGCTGGGAAAGAATTTACAGTCATCTCGTGCACGCCCGTCTTTAACGGCCCGAACGCCTATAATCCCAAGAACTTGAGCGATGCCGAAATAGAGGCCATCCGTGCCCTCTTTACCTCGGATGAAGTCGCGAATAACGGGAAAATATTCTATGACGCGAGCGTGGAAGGCGCGATGGGGCTGTATAAGACCTCCTCCAGCAAGGGTTATGTCCGCGTGGATGATTCCTGGTACGATCCTTATCGTTAAAAAAGGCGCATGTCCATTTTAACGTTTAAAAACGTGAGCAAAACATACGACAAAATGACACACGCGCTGGCAGATGTCTCCTTTTCGGTGGACGAGGGCGAATTCGTGTCCGTCATCGGGCCGTCAGGTTCTGGCAAATCAACGCTCCTGCGTTGCGTCAACCGGCTCGTCGACGCAACGCGGGGCGAAATATTCTTTGACGGGCACGACATCATCCGGGCAGGCAAGAAGGAAATCCGCCAGATCCGTAAAAAGATCGGCATGATATTTCAACATTACAACCTGGTGGATAGGCTGAGCGTAATCGAAAACGTGCTGCACGGTCGGTTGGGGCATAAGTCGACCATAAGCGGCGCCATGGGGTTTTATTCGGAGCGGGAAAAGGAAAGCGCGTTTCAAATTTTGTCGAAGCTGGGCCTTACCGAACAAGCGTATAAACGCTGCGACGAGTTGTCCGGCGGCCAGAAGCAGCGCGTGGGCATCGCCCGGTCCCTCATGCAGGCGCCGAGGCTTATTTTATGCGACGAACCAATCGCGTCTCTCGACCCCAGTTCGTCGAAGGTCATTATGGATCATCTGAGCCTCATCAACAAAAATATGAAAATAACCTGCATCTTCAATCTGCATCAAGTCGACGTCGCGATGAAGTATTCCATGCGGATCATCGGCATTACATCGGGCCGGATCGTTTATGACGGCCCGCCCGACCGTTTGGCCGAATCCAAAATTCACGAAATTTATCAATCGAACGAGGGCGAGCTGATCACAGATGTCCGGTGAGCATATGGATAAAGTCCCCAAACCCCAAGACCAGACATCCGTATTTGTCAGAAGAAGACGAACGTTTACGCTGATTTTTCTCGGCGTAATGGCTGTTTTCTCGATTTCTTCCGCCGTGACCAATTACGACGTAATCGGCGGTTTCGAGTCGATCCCCGCGGCAATTACATGGATCGCCAAAAATCTGATCCCGGATGAAAAGGCTCTGTCGCGGCTGCCCAATATTATAAAAAAACTGACGGAAACGGCGCTCCTGTCGGTTGCCGTCACTGTATGCGCCGGTATCTGCGCTTTTTTCTTCAGTCTGCTCGGCACGAGGATCACCAAAATCAATCCCTGGATCGCGAGGACGGTCAGAATTGCCGCCGCGTTTTTTAGAAACGTGCCTGACGTGGTCTGGGCAATGCTCCTGCTTTTTTCGTTCGGGCAAAATATCCTGACCGGATTTTTCGCCCTGTTTTTCGCCACTTTCGGAATGCTGACCCGCACATTTATAGAAACGATCGACGAAGTATGCGAGGCCTGCGTCGAAGCGCTGTATGCCACCGGCGCGACTTATTTACAGACGGTGTTTCGGGGCATTGTTCCGCACTCCATGCCGGAGATCGTCTCGTGGGTTTTATATATGATCGAAACCAATATTAGAAATTCCACCCTGATCGGCGTACTCACGGCCACGGGCATAGGCGCCATGTTCGACCTGTATTACAAGCGAATGGACTACGGTTCGGCAAGCATGGTCGTCATTTCGATCGTGATATTGGTCATTGCCATTGAAATAATATCCAATCAAATCAGAAAGGTGATCATGTGATGGACAAACTTGTCATCGCCGAAGGGGCTCCCATCTCTCTCGACTTGCATAAATACATGCGAAAATCCCGCGGAGGCAAAATCAAGACGGCGGCGATGTCCAAGAGCGGGCTCGCCGTAAATCTCACGGTTCTTGTCCTGCTCGGACTTACCGCGTACGGTTTTTTTACATTCGACTACAAGAACATAAACATCGCGGAGGCGGTTTCGAGTACCATCGGCAACGCCAAGGTGTTGTTCGGACAACCTCGCTTGAGATACAACACTTTTCCCGGCGCGATGAATGCGCTGCTTGCGACATTTTCTCTCGGCGCGCTCTCCACGATTTTTGGGGCCCTCATCGCCTTCTTCGGCGCTTTGCTTTGCGCGAAAAACATCGCAAATCCCATAACAGCGAATATCATAAAGAGCTTCGTCGCCCTTGTCAGGGCTGTACCAACGATTTTATGGGTACTTATTTTCACCGTCGCGGCCGGACTGGGAAGCGTCGCTGCCGTCGCCGGCCTCACCTTTCACAGTGCCGGTTATCTGATCAAGGCGTACGCCGAATCCATCGAGGAAATGGACGATGGCGCGATCGAGGCGTTGAAAGCCACCGGCGCGAGTTTCTGGCAGATCGTCTTTCAAGCTGTCGTTCCATCGTCGATGAGCCATATGACGGCGTGGACGTTCCTTCGGCTCGAAATCAACTTCACGAACGCGATCGCGATAGGAGCGGCTGCCGGAGCGGGCGGCATCGGTTTTGACCTGTATATGGCCGGCAGCCACTACTTCGACCTGCAAGAACTCGGATTTATCACATACATTGTCGTCGCCGCGGTAATTTTGCTGGAAGTTGCCGCGACAAGGATCAAAGCGAGAATCAGATGATATGGACAAAAAACGATTGACCAGAATATTGGCGAAAGCTGACAGGCAGGAAGTTGCGGCTATGGCCGCCGATATACTGAAAACATATCGCCCAGTCATCCTGAAAGAGCCGGGAAAGACCCTGGCCATGATCAAGATGCGCGAGCCCGTCAAGCAAAGCCTGTTTTACATCGGCGAGGTCATCGTCAGCGAGGCGGTCGTGGAAATTGACGGCGCACGGGGCGTCGCCGTCGTGATGGGCGACGACTCCGAAAAAACCCTCGATATGGCCATCATCGACGCAGCAGTCAATAAAGGCGTTTTCACCGGCATGGAGACGCTGCTCGCACTTGAAAAGGGACAAAACGACATGGTGATGCGGGAAAATGCCATGCACTTGAAAACAATGGTCAGCTTTGAATCTATGGATCAGGAGGCACCCGATGATCTCAACGCTTTCAAAAAAGCACAGCTTTGACGCGGTATTTGACAGCCAGAAGATGTTCCGGCTCATCCTCGACGCCCTGTCGAATCCCGCAAGGATCGTCGATATCAGCGAATACGCGGCTAAACTGTCCGGCGGCCGTCCCGCGTTTTTGGCCGTGGCGGTGACGCTGCTCGACAACGAGGTCAGTTTCAACACTTGCGGGGAGGACGAGCTGTCCGACGAAATCGCGTCATTGACCCTCGCGAGGAAAGACGAAATCGAATCGGCGGATTTCGTCTTTGTCAGTTGCCCGGACGATATTGAAAACGTTATAGAAAACATGAAATGCGGAACCCTCTCCGCCCCGCACAAAAGCGCGACCGCGATAATTCGAAACGGGGGCGCCCCCGCTTGCCGGATGAAACTGTCCGGGCCCGGCATAGACGGCCATGCGGCGGTTCATGCGACGCGTACTGTCGAATACGCCGTCATGTCGCGTGACGCGCGGAATTACGAATATCCGCGGGGGATCGACATGTTATTTGTCTCGGATAACGGCGAACTTTTCGCCATTCCCCGCCTGACGCGGATGGAGGCGGAATAAATGGCCTACGTCGCGGTGTCGGGGGGCAAGGAAGCCATCGGGGAGAGCATCCGGCTGCTCGATTTTTACAGAAGCGGCACGGACAAAGACGTCGAGGTCGAGGCGGTCGAAAACAAACTGTCGCTGCTCGTGGATCGGATAATGAGCGAGGCCGGACTATATTCCAAGACATATGCCGCCCTTGCGCTCAAACAGTGTGAAGGATCGTTGGAAGAAGCGGTTTTTTTGCTGCGGGCCTATCGCTCCACCCTCACGAGAAATTATTACACCGATACGGTTGATACCGGGGCGATGCGGGTTGTGCGGCGTATTTCCGCAGCTTTCAAGGATATAACGGGCGGCCAGATTCTCGGCGCGACTTATGACTACACTCACAGGCTGATCAATTTCGACATGGACGGGGAAAGCCCGGCCGAACTGCGGCGGAGAATGACCGCCGCCCTCTCGGCGCAAGCGCCGGAGGAGGTCGTGCCATGTCCGCGTTTGTCCGACGAACTCAGAAAAGAGGGACTTATCGACAGCTTCGATGAAGACAACCGGAGCCCCCGTGACGTAACGGTGAAAATGCTGGAATTTCCGGCCGGCAGAAGCGCGCGCCTGCAAACTCTCTCCCGCGCGGACGCCGGCTTTATTTCGGGGCTCGCGTACTCCGCGCTGCGCGGATTCGGACAGGTGCATCCGACGGTGGGCGAGCTGCGCTGCGGTTATGTGGAACTCTATGTCTCTTATTTGCCGGACGAAAATGAAAGCATTTTTATAGGCGAAATCCTGATCACTGAAGTGGAGTGTTTCAACGCGGCGGACGATAAAGATCGGCTGAAACTCGCGGTCGGCTATGGCGCGGTATTCGGCAGAAACGAAAACAAAGCGATCTCAATGGCCGTTATCGACCGGGAATTGGACAGCGGCGGCCCGTACCCGACGCAGGACGAGGAATTTGTGCTGACGCACGGTGACAGCCTGGAGATGAACGGATTTATCTCTCACCTGAAGTTGCCACATTATGTCACCTTCCAGTCAAAGCTGGATTCGGTGAGAAAAACGAGGGTTGCCGGCAATGAACGCAAATTATAATTTCGCCTTTCTCGATGAAGGTTCCAAAAGGGAGATCCGCCGTGCCGTGCTCAAAGCGGTTGCCATACCGGGGTATCAGGTGCCTTTCGGTTCCCGCGAGATTCCCATCGTGCGGGGCTGGGGCACGGGAGGCATTCAACTGACGCTTTCGCTGATAGGGCCGGACGATGTTCTCAAAGTCATCGACCAGGGCAGCGACGAAAGCGTGAATGCAGTCAACATCAAGAAGTTTGTCGGCCTTTGCACGGATGTCAGAACCACTGCCGATACCCGGGAGGCAACATTGATCCAAACCCGGCACAGAATACCGGAAATACCCTTGTCGAACCGGCAGATTCTCGTGCTTCAGGTTCCCATTCCAGAACCGCTGCGCATCGTCGAAGCCCGTGAGGAAGTTACGAAACAAATGCACGCGGAATGTGATTACGCCCCGATATGGCTTCAGCTTTACGAGAGCCTCGTAAAATATAAAAAGGTGACCGTTGCGTCCGAATACCCCTGCATGGTCGAAGGGCGGTATATTATGAACCCGAGCCCCATCCCCAAGTTCGACAACCCCAAACTGCACGGGGCGGAATGTCTTTATCTGTTCGGCGCAGGGCGCGAAAAAAAGATTTACGCCATTCCCCCATATACCCGGGTCGTCTCCCTCGCCTTCGACGACGTGCCCTTCGAGCGGGAAAGTTTCGCGGGCAGGCGATGCCGCTTGTGCGGAAGCGAAAATACGTTCCTCGACGAAATATTCGACGCTCAAACCGGCGAAAAGGTTTATCAATGTTCCGACACCTCGTATTGCCGGGAGGTCAGAAGCCGCCCCAAACCACAGGATCAAAACCTCGGGCGCTGCCCGAACCCGGCAGGGAGCAAGCTCCCCGCACCCTCTTATAAAAAGGGGTCAAGGGGACGAGTCCCCTTGCGGGGTTCGGGGCGGAGCCCCGAGGTTCGAGAACCGGTACTGTCGGTCAAAAACCTGATCGTCCGTTATGGAGAAGGCTGTCCCGCATGTCAGGAGAACCTTGAGAAGAACCGTTGCGCGGTCTGTAAAACCGTCTGGGCGGCAAACGACATATCCCTCGACGTCTATCCCGGCGAAGTGCTGGGAATCGTGGGCGAGAGCGGTTCGGGAAAGACGACGCTGATGAGGTCGCTGTATTTTGATTTTGTTCCGACCTCCGGCAGCGCCGTATTGCGCGATTATAAAGACGGACAAAAAAATATATGGGACACGAGCGCTGCCGAGCGACGCATGATTAAAAACAAAATCATGGGCATGGTCTATCAAAATCCGGTTTTAGGGCTGCGCATGGATTATTCGGCCGCGTCCAACATCGCGGAAAAGATCATCGCCGCCGGCAGCAGGAACGCCGGGCAAATGACCGAACGCGCCGCCGAACTTCTGGAAGCCGTGGAGATTATGACATCCCGCATGAGCGAGGCGCCCAAAAATTTTTCGGGCGGCATGCAGCAGCGCGTTCAGATTTCAAAAGCCCTTGCCAACAACCCCGCGTTGCTGCTGCTCGACGAGGTGACCACGGGGCTCGACCTGTCCGTACAGGCGAAAGTGCTCGACTTGATACGAAAAATCAAATCGATGTACGGCATATCCATCCTGCTCGTATCCCACGACCTCGCGGTCATTCGCATGCTGGCCGACAGAACCGTCGTCATGCTGGACGGGAAAATCGTGGAGAGCGGGCTGACGGATCAAATACTCGAAGACCCTCAGCACGCCTACACGCAACAGCTTGTGCATTCGCTGATTTAGGGGGAAAATAAATTGATCGTGATAGAAAACGGGAAGATAGTGACGCCCAATCATGTAATCGAGGGGAAAGTATTGCTTTTGGAGGACGACAGGATTTTCGGATTTCAAGACAGCCTTGGCGGCGCGTATGACGTCGAAAGGGTTATCGACGCTCACGGGTGTTATGTCATGCCGGGACTGATCGATGTCCACTCGGATAAAATCGAACAATACATACAGCCGCGTCCTACATCTCAAATGGATTTCGAGTTCGCGCTGAAAGTATGCGAACGCGATTTGCTGAGCGCCGGGATTACCACCATGTACCATTCTTTGTCTTTGTACAGGGACGAGTTTTTTGGGAAATGTCCGTTGTCGTTAAAAGAGGATGTGCAAAAAATAGCCGATTTGATATCGGATATTTATTCGCGCAACCATCTGATTCATCACAGGCTCCATCTGCGTATCGAGATCGACAATCTGGAGGCTTTCGATATCGCCGGCGCTATGATCGATCAGGGGAAGGCGCACTTGATATCGTTCATGGACCATACGCCCGGCCAGGGACAATACAGGGATTTGGCGATATACCACGATACAATCTCCGGTTATAACGGCAGGGAAATCGAAACCCTCGGCTTTGACGGAGTCGTGGATTATCACAAAAATAAAGATACCCTGTCCTTCGAACAGCTTAAAGAACTTGCGGCGAGGGCACACGCACGTGGAATCGCGGTGGCCTCGCATGACGACGACACGGAAAAAAAACTCGCGATGAACAAAGACATCGGAGTGGATGTCAGCGAGTTCCCCGTTACGCTGGATGCCGCAAAATCCGCGAAATCGCACGGTTTTTACACGGTCGTGGGTTCGGCGAACATTTTGAGGGGCAGTTCCCACGCGGGCAATTTGTCGGCGTCGGAGGCTGTGTTGGATGGTTCGGCCGACATAATCTGCTCGGATTATTACCCTGCCGCGATTTTGCACAGTATATTTCACATGCACGATAAATACGGGGTCTCACTGCCGCGAATGGTGAACAAGGCGACGTTGAACCCTGCGAGAGCCATGAGGACGGATAAGGATTACGGCTCGCTGGAGCCCGGGAAAAAAGCGGATCTGCTGATCGTGGATCTGCTGGACGGTTATCCGGTCATCACTCATGTGTTTGTGGACGGCAATCCGACCTCGCGTATAGAATACCGGAGGTAAAGATGGAAATTTTATGCATCGCGAATCTCGCCAAAAATTTCTATCTGCATAATCCGGGACGCGAGATAAAATCCTGCCGGAATATCAGCCTGAAACTCGAACACGGAGAATTTATCGGCATCGCCGGGCTCTCCGGCGCGGGCAAATCGACGATATTGAAATGCATCTACCGCAGTTATCTTCCCACGCGGGGAGAGATAATATACAATAGCGAAGCGTTTGGCAGGATCGATCTGGCCGCGGCCGCCGAGCGGGAAATTCTCTATCTGCGCCGCCACGAAATCGGCTATGTGTCGCAGTTTTTGAATGTAATGCCGCGGACGACGGCCAAAGAGCATGTGATGAACGCTCTGACCGACATGGGAATGGATGCCGGGAGCGCGGAAACCGACGCGAAGGAAATGCTCGCGTACTTCCGCTTGCCGGAGAACCTGTGGGACATATACCCGGCCACTTTCTCAGGCGGCGAGCGGCTCAGGCTGAACCTGGCCCACGCTATGGTCAAAAGACCGCGCCTGCTCATGCTGGACGAACCCACGGCGTCTCTTGACGGCAGGACAAAAATCCTCGTAAGGGATATGCTCCGAAATCTCAAGGGCAAGGATACCGGCATGATCGGCATTTTTCACGACATCGAGTTTATGAAAGGCGTGTGCGACAAAATTTTCAATATTTCCGAGGGAGCGATCGTATCGTGAAAGCCGACTTGCACATTCACTCGACATTTTCGGACGGCAGTGAAAGTATCGAAAAAATAATCCTTATGGCAAAGGGAAAAGGGCTCGACGGCATTGCCGTTACGGATCACGATACATTGTCACATATAGAGCGAATTCCCACCGACGCGGGCATCCGGGTCATCGGCGGCATAGAAATATCCGCCTGTCACCGTAAAACAAATACTCGAGCGCATATTTTGGGTTATAACATTCAAAATCATGATATTGTCACCGCTCTCACCCAACCGTTTTTGGAAGCCCGCGATAAAAATTCCGAGAAACAAGCGGAGATATTGATTCAAGCCGGGTTTCAGATCGATATGGAGAAACTCGCGAGAGCCGGCGGGAAATATCTGTATAAACAGCACATCATAGATTGGCTCGTCGCGACCGGACAAGTGTCTGATATGTATGGCGACTTCTACCGGAAGACTTTTAAGCGAGGCGGCATTTGCGCTTTTGCTGTCGAGTACATAGATGTTTTTGAAGCGGTATATGCGATAAAATCGGCCGGCGGACTCGCCGTACTCGCTCATCCGGGACAGCAGCGTAATTTCCGGCTTATCCCGGAACTTGTAAAAGTCGGTCTCGACGGGCTTGAACTCAACCATCACGCGCATGACGAAGAATGCAGAGAAACTATACGGCATTACGCGAATCGGCACGGTTTATTTTTAACCGGCGGCAGTGATTATCACGGCAAATATGAGCCGCAGCCGTTCGGCGTCGGCGATTTTTTATCGGACGAAAGCGGCGTAAAAGCGATACTTTAGGCTCATAGAAGCCTGTGTATGCACCTTATTGGACGAAAGAAGCAAGCGGATAGTCGAAACGGTATAAGAACGCAGATTTATTCACATATACGGTTGCGGAAGCGGACAATTGCATGGCAGGGGCAGACTTGCGTGCCTGCCCCGTTGATCAGATCAACCCCCGCGCAAACTAAAATCGGGCGAACATATAGGTTCGTCCCTACATCACGGCCTCGAAACCCTGCTTCAGGTCGTCTATTATGTCATCGATGTGCTCAGTGCCGATCGAAAGCCGCACCGTGTTGGGCTTGATTCCGCCCGCCAGAAGTTCGCTCTCGCTCATCTGCGAGTGGGTGGTGGACGCCGGGTGGATGACCAGGGATTTTACGTCGGCGACGTTTGCCAGAAGCGAGAAGAGATTGAGTTCCTCGGTGAAACGCTTGGCTTTTTCCGAATCTCCCTTGATTTCGAAGGTGAAGATCGAGGCACCGCCCTTCGGGAAATACTTTTTATAAAGACTGTGATCCCGGTGCTCGGGCAGGGCCGGGTGGTTAACCCGCTCCACCTGGGGATGTTTCTTGAGCCACTCCACCGTTTTGAGTGTGTTCTCGACATGCCTTTCGACGCGCAGCGAGAGGGTTTCGAGTCCCTGCAGGAACAGAAAAGCGTTGAAGGGCGAAAGAGACGAGCCTGTGTCGCGAAGCAATGTAGTCCTCGCCTTTATGATGTAGGCCAGGTTCTGTACCGCGTCGGTGAAGACGACGCCGTGGTAACTGGGATTGGGTCTGCTCAAGCCGGGAAATTTGTCGTTCTGCGCCCAGTCGAAATTGCCGCCGTCCACGATGACACCGCCGATGGATGTGCCGTGCCCGCCGATGAACTTGGTGGCCGAATGTACCACGATATCGACCCCGTACTCTATCGGCCGCAGCAGGTAGGGCGTGGCAAATGTGCTGTCGACTATGACGGGGATGCCGTGCCGGTGGGCGATGGCGACCACCGCCTCGATGTCGACGATGCTCGCGTTCGGGTTTCCTATGGTCTCGAAGAAGAGCGCCTTCGTGTTCGGCTTTATGGCGTGCTCGAACAGCGTCGGGTCGCTGCCGTCGATGAAGGTCACATCGACTCCCATATCCCTGAACGTGTTGGCGAACAGATTGTAGGTTCCGCCGTAGAGCTGGTTGTCGGTGACTATATGGTCTCCGCTCTTCGTGATGTTCTGTATCGCGTAAGTGACCGCAGCGGCGCCCGACGCGGTCGCAAGTGCGGCTACGCCCTTCTCCAGCGCCGCCATGCGTTGCTCGAAGACGGCCCATGTCGGGTTCATTATCCTGGTGTAGATATTGCCGACCTCCGTGAGCGCGAAACGGTCAGCGGCGGATTTCGATGTCGGAAACACGTACGACGTGGTCTGGTAAATCGGCACCGCCCGCGCGTCGGTCGCGGGATCCGGTTTTTCCTGTCCGGCGTGCACCTGAATCGTTTCGAATTTGTAATTTCTGTTTTCCATTATGAATCTCCTCCTCTTGAGATAAAATTCGGTCGCGTTTCTCTCACGCGAACCGTAATTCTGCAGATGATACAGCCCCGTCTCCGATACGGCCACTCCGCTAAAAATTTTCCTGTCGTTCCCCACGGGGCAGGACATGACGCAAACGCCGCAGGGATAGCGCATTTCGTCGCGCAGAAACCGATGATACTTCGCGCATTTATATCGTTCCATGTCCGCTATGCGCATATCCCGCCGCCCGGTAAAAGCGCCGATTGGGCACGCCGCCGCGCATTTGCCGCATCCCGAGCAGAGGTCCCCCTCAATCATGGGGTCTGGGGAGAGGACAGCGTCAGTGACGACCGACACCAGACGCACCCTGGGGCCGAACTCGGGCGTGAGCAGGCAGTGATTAGCCCCGATCGTCCCGAGCCCTGCGTATTTGCCCGCCAATACCTGGGAGAAAGCCGCCTCGGGTTTTTCGACCAGAGCCCCTATCTCGCCGTAGCCGTCGCGGGGGAAAAAATGCGCCCTGAAGCCGAGGGAAAACAACACGTTCGCCAGACGATACGCGGCTTCGTCGAGGATACGGTTTGTAGTGTTGTAAAGCTCGGAGTAAAAATTGGACGGGGTGGTCTCCCCCATCGACAGGAATATCGGCACGCCCCCGGTGATGACGGTCCTGCTCCAGGGCCAGATATTGCCGGGGAAATAATTTTCCCTCGGCTCGGACGGCGCGGGAGAACCCGGCAGCGCCGGCATAGCGTCCGACCCTTCTTTCCAGCGCCCCACGCTCGCGAACCCGAGCAGGCTGAGACCCAGACGCCCCGCTTCCGCCGTGATTTTATGTTTCAGAGCCCTCCCCTCGGACATGGCCTACGCCTCTTTCCACGACGTGAAGAATTTCTCCGCCCTGTACAGTATCCAGTTCAGCCCTATGCCCAATATGGCGAGCCCGACGATTCCCCCGTACATCTCGGGAACGTTGAAGGTCTCCTCCGAATAGAGCACCAGATACCCCAGTCCCGACGACGCGCCGATCATCTCCGCGGCGACCACGGCCATGACGCAGCAGGAGCCTCCGAGGCGTATGCCGGTGAAAATCTCCGGAGCCGCGGCGGGGAGGATTATCTTCACGAAGATGAACAGCCTGGAAGCGCCCATCGACTTCGCCGAGCGAATGAGTATGGGATCGACGTTTTTCACTCCCGAACTGGTGTTGAGCAGCACCGGCCA
>JAIRNC010000075.1 GCA_031258255.1 Synergistaceae bacterium | reverse complement strand
TCCGTCATGTCAGCTATGGGCTGCGCGCTCCAGCGCGTCACCGGAGTGCCGCCCGCGTTGTAAGCCGCCAACGAGCGCGGGGCGTCCTTGAAGCGCGCGAACAGCCCGGCTAAGTGGTTGGCGCCTAACAGCACGTTGCCGGCGGGCGTCTTGTACGAGTCCGGCGCCATTTCAAGCTTCTTCGCCTCCTCGCGCGCCGTAGCCGGCATGAGCTGCATCAGGCCGTAAGCCCCGGCGGAGCTGGTGACGTCAGGCTCGTACAGGCTCTCCTGCCTCATCACGCCCCATATTACGGCTGGCTCTATGCCGGTCTTCCTGTGCGCCTCCATGACCTCCTTCTCGAACGCCTTCGGGAAGTGGCACCGCAAAACAGCGGAGGCCGCGTATTCGCTTGCGGGGATCGCCCTCAGCAGCGCGCTGAAATTCCGTGCGGCGGACGAATAGTCGCCCTCCCAGAGCGCGAGGCGCACGGCGCGATACAGGCCAGGGATGTCCGCCTCGCCCTGTGCGGGCTGCGCTGTCTCGCTTTCTAGACGCGCGTAGGTGACGAATCCCCAGTCTTCCAGCGCGCCGCGCATGTCGTAGCTCACCGGCACGTCCGCGCTTATGACGCCGCCTCGCGGGTTCGCCAAAAATGTATGATATTCCGCAGGGTACCACTCCGTGAGGTCTCTTTTCACCCGCTCCGCCGCCACGGGGCTGCCGATCTCAAAGAGTGCCCGCGATTGCCAGTACAGCAGTCTCGAAGCTAGCTCCCTGTTTTTTATCTCGCGGGAGAATCCTTCCGACCACTCCTTGTAGGCCCCGTCGTAATTTTTCTCCTTCCACTTCTTCCAGCCGCTCTCCCACCTCGCCGACGCGGCCTGGTTCGTGGCGGCGAACTTCTCGTAGAGCAGCTTCCGCGCGGCATCAGCCGTGGCTGCGTCTCCCAGGCGGGCCAGGCCCACGAGGGCGTCGGCAGCCAGGTCCGGGTAGTCCTCCCTCGTCTCCGACACCTTCCGAAAAACGTCCAGGACATCCACCTTCATCCCGCGCCCGGCCAGTGACACGAGCCGCTGCACGGCTCTCTGGGGGAATTCGCCGCCGGTGAGGGCTATGTCGCGCCAGAGCTTGAAAGCGAGCGCGTTCTCCTTCTCGCGGTACGCGGAGTAGGCGTGGTAGTAACGCGCCGCCTCCCCGTAGGCGATATCCGCTGACGCAAGCTCGAAGTGGGGCATGGCTGATCCGTACCTTTTGTTTATGTAGTCATTGTATCCCAGGGCGTACTCGGCCGCCGCGGACGAACCCTTGGGAAGGGCGGCGCAGAGGGCCCTTGCCTTGGCGTTCGACGGGGAGAGGGCCAGCAACGCCGCTGCCTCGTCCGCGCTCACGACAGGGGTCTCCATCAGCTGCGTGAGCGCCTGAATGCGCCGCTTTCTGTCCGGCGCCAGGTCCAGCATCTTGCGGAACCACTCTGCCGACTCCTCCGGCATGGAGAGGTCGCGGGAGAGACGGCCCAGCGCGAAGGCGAGGTAATACTTGAGCGGCTCGGGAGCGCCGTTCCACAGCGCCCAAGCGTTCTCGAACGCCTCGCCCTTCCTCCCGGTACGCTCCTGCCCCAGGACGAGCAGCATCTCGGCGTAGGGCCGCACCTCGGGCGGGAAAGATATATCATCGCTTCTGCGCGCCTCTTCCAGGATGGCCACTCCGTCCGAATACCTCCCCTGCAGCCAGAGCGCGTTCAGGTAGAGGGAGCGATCCTGAGACGCAATGGGCGCGGCGTCCGCTGAGGCTGCGGCGCTGTAGATGGCGTCAGCCCTGCCCCATTCGCGGTTCCAGAACGCCCTGCTCATGGCGCTCCCGTCATCCGCGCTTGAGGCCATAGGCGCGGAGAGGAAGACCAAAAGCGCAGCGAAGGCGAGGGCCGAAAAACAAGCGCGGGCGAATGACGCTTTTGAAGCACCCCCGGCGCCGCCTGGACATTTTTTTGCAACAGATGGGAAAATGGCGTATAATCCTGCGGTCGTCTTTTTTGACACGTTCATAAAATCAACACACCCTCCCGGGAGATACGAGGTACAGGATACATTGAAAACTCAAATTGAAAATTTTGCAACTGATATTGGCGCGTTCGCCGCAAATTCGACCGCGGACGAGATAGCGGCCACGCCAAAGCCAGGGCTTGTGGATTCCATCGGGTCTGGCGCGCACAGCGACATGGACTGCGCGCTCTTCATGCGGAGCGCGGGGGCGCTCGCGCCGTTTTGGGCGAGCCAGGCGCTGGACGGCATCGTCTGCCGCGAAAGCGGCCCGTACCCTGAGCTGTTCGGCAAGCTCCGATCCCGAGGCGTCGAGATGGAGCGCGCAATGCTGGACGCCACCGACGGCGTGAACACCCACAAGGGCCTGATCTTCGCCCTGTCCCTCTTGGCGGGCGCAGCCGGCGTCTGCCTGAACGAGGGCCGCTGCCGGCCGGACGAGGTACGTAAAAAATCCGCCGAAATAGCCTCTCCGTTCATGGAGGAGGATTTCAAAAGGATAGAAGCGCGCGCTGGCAAGGCGAGCCACGGGGAAAGAATCTACCTGGAGCACGGGATCGGGGGCATCAGGTCAGAGGCGATGAACGCTTTCCCGTCGCTCGCGGCCTCCCTCGACGCTTACCGAGGCGCGCTGCTCCGGGGCGCGTTGGCCAATGACGCAGCGCTCTGCGCCCTGCTCACGCTCATGACCGTCTGCCAGGACACGAACGTGATACACCGTGCCGGGATAGATTTCTGGCGCGGGGAATATATGGAGCGGGCAAGGGAAACGCTGGAAATCTTCGACCCGCTTGAGCCGGACTACGGGCCGCTTCTGGCGCTGGACGAGTTTTTGATCGAGCGGAGGGCGAGCCCAGGAGGCGCGGCGGATCTTTTGGCATGTACACTTTTCCTCTATCGTAGTAAAATTTTTGACGACAAAGAAGGCTGATCAAAAAAAGAAGAGGGGGACGCGACATGAGTTTGGGACGCAGGCTGAAAGCGCTGCGCAAGAACAACGGACTCACGCAGCAGGGTCTGGCGGACATAGCGGGGGTGAGCCGCATATACATCCAGGCGCTGGAGAGCAACAGGCGTATGCCGTCGATGAAGCTGCTGCGCCGTCTCGCCCAGTCGCTGGGCGCGTCTGTGTCGGATATCGCGGATGACGCCCTGAGCGGTTCCATCAGGGTGCAGCTGGAGGAGCTGCTTTTGTCCGGGGAGTTCGACGTCTGGTACCGCGCGAGGAGACTGTCGAACTCGGAGACGAAGAGGATAGAGAGGGTAATATCAGCGCTTCTGGAGGATCTGGGCAGCGACGACTCCCCCTCATGAAGCGTATGGCGTTTTTCGTCCCCTTCCAGGGGTGCGGGAGGCGATGCGTCTACTGTGACCAGCGAGCCATAACGGGCGCAAGCGAAATGGACGCGCTCACGCCGGACGCGGTGAAGTCTGCCGCGCGGTCGTGCGCCGCCCCCGTGGAGCTGTGCTTCTTCGGCGGGAGCTTCGCTAGAATCGAGCCTTCTCTCATGGAGTCATATCTGGAGGCGGTCAGCCTAGCCCCGGAGGGGAGCCGCGTCACGTTTTCCTCCTACCCTGGCGACTTCGAGGGGGCGGGCGGCGCGCGCATCATCGAGACGCTCAAAAAATACCCGATAGGCACGATCGAGCTTGGTACGCCGTCGCTGGATCCTCTTGTCCTCCGCGTGTGCGGGCGGGACGACGACCCAGTGAGGGTTAAGGGCGCGATAGCGACGCTGAGGGACGCCGGGTTCCGCATAGGGGCGCAGATAATGATCGGACTGCCGCGCCAGACGCCCGAGAGTTCCATGAGGGACATCGAGTCCATCGCCGCGCTGATGAGCGGGAGGCCCGGCGAGACGTGGGATCTCCGGATTTACCCCTGTCTCGTCCTGCGGGGGACGGAGCTGGAGTCGCTCTACAGGGCGGGGGAGTACACCCCGCTTGGCCTGGAGGATGCAGCGCGCCGTGCCGGTGCGCTGCTCTTGGCCGCAGCGCGCCTCGGCTTCAGGGCGATAAGGGTCGGGCTGCTGGAGTCAGCATCCCTAAGGGAGTCCGTGATAGCTGGCCCCTATCACCAGTCATTCGGTGAACTGGCCCTGTCGGAGAAGCTGGCCCTCGAACTCGCGGGCGCAAGCGCGCGCGACGAACCCTGGGAAATCGACCGCAGCAGGATATCTCAGCTGACTGGACACGGCGGGCGAGGCATAAGACGCCTCGCCGAGCTCACCGGCATACCCGCCGAAACCGTCCGAAAATCGCTCACTTTCCGCCCCGAGGGGTCAAGGGGAGAGCATCCCCTTGACGGGCCTGGGGCGACGATTCAATAAACCCTGTATCTATCGTCCGGGCTGACCTGTCAGCGCTTCCTCCGCGGACGGCAGAGCAGAAAGGCCGCCGCCGCTGACATCGCCGCGATCCAGGCCGCCGCGCCGGCATCGCACCCGCCGCCGCTCTTTTCTGTATAATAATAGTTCGTCGTCCTCCTGACGTTAAGCGTGATGGGATGCACGTTCAGCGCCGCCGCGCCCTTGTAATAGACGTTGCACCGATACTCGCCTATGACCTCAGGCGTCACGTAGAGGATTATCTGCCCGCTCGCGCGGTCGAAGTAATAGGTATTCGGCGCGCCGCTGTACGAACCGGCCGCAGTGGGGTTGTCGTTCAGGTTCGAGAGCGGTATCTCCGTCCCG
>JAIRNC010000008.1 GCA_031258255.1 Synergistaceae bacterium | reverse complement strand
CTGTCCTCAGCGTACCGTAAGTACGCTTCCGGCGCTCGCGCGGCAATCCTTCGCACTCCCGACGTTTACGCGCCAAACGCGGGTTTGGTGTTTGTTTGGCGCGTCTTCGCGGACACTGCTTCACGCTTGCCGCGCTCGCTGTCCTTCGCGACGGGGGCGGGGGGCATTTTTCGGGTTGCCGTTGCGAAGCAGTGCGACACGAAAAATGACACCCGGTCCCGCCGCGAGCTGGTGCGTTTCCGCGCCAAACGCGAGTTCAATGTTTGTTTGGCGCGTCCTTCTCGCCCCGGCCTCAGCGTGAGCGCGGCAATCATGAAACAGCGGGAGTAAAAGTCGTGAAAGCAAATACGGTCGCGCTGTCAGAGCCTCGTCCGGCCTTGACAGCGCCGCGAGTGATGGCATAATACGGTGCGTGAGGGAAGCGCTTCGGACAGCCAGGCTGTAGCAGCCCTTTATAAATTGCCGGGAGTCGTGCCGGGCGGAGGCGGGGATTGTGAGAAGAGCAAGCGTTATCGCGTTTACTGTCGTTATGGTCGTGCTGACAGGTTGCGGGTTTTCTGAGGCCGCCCCGAAAGCCATTGCCCTCCGGACGAACGACCGCGCCGGCGTGTTCGGATATATCACCCAGTCCATGGAGACGCAGGGATTCACGATGACGTCCTCGGATCCCTATAACCTCGTGTTTGAAAAAAAATCGCACTCCCTTTTCGACGCCGCCCTCTACCGCGAGCCATGGGTCTTTATAAACCCGGTCTACCGCAAGACGTGGAGCGTGATCCCGTCCGCTGAGGGGCTGGAGGCTCTGGTAAACGCGTTCTTCGTGTCGAACCCAGGGACGAAATGGGAGAAGGCCTACGCGACGGACGAGGCCCTGTCGCCGGGCAGCGAGGAGCAGATCGAGAAGGAGAAGCTCTACGACCTGTACGACCTCAAGGCGGCCGTCGAGGGGCTCGACAGGTATTTCCTGATGAGGGTCTCCGGGCTCTTCCCGGAGCTTGAGCCAGATTTCCCCAAGGCGGACATCCTCATGGAGGGCAACCGCGTCATCGCCGTCCTCCCGGACGGCCTCGCTGGACGTGCTGGCGTCAGGGCGGGGGACATCGTGCTGGAGATGAACGGCCTCAGTGTCGCCAGGGACGCGGTAGAGGCCATCGACCTGAGGCTGGCTCAAGGGCAGCGTGTGGTGCTGCTGGTTCAGAGGGGCGGCGCCAAAGATCTCATCACGCTCAAGGATCCCGAAATCCCGCCGTACCAGAAGCCCAAAAAGAAGACGTCCTATCCGGCGCCGCCCAAGCAGCGAGGGGCTGACTCGAAATAAATAAGACCTTCCTCAAACTCTTGCGGCCCCCAGCCGTTTATCTGTAGAAGAACGCCGCGTACGCCGCTGCGGCAGCCGCGAGCGAAAGCCCGGCGGCGGTCAGTATGTTCTTTAGGTGTTCGCGGTTTGCGTTTTCCTTTCTCTTTGTCCTGATCGTCTGCCTGTAGCGCTCCCTCATCCTGTCGAAATACTCGCCGCGCATCGTCCAGCCGCTCTCAGGATCGTCCGTCCCGTGCCAGTCCTGAGCGTCATCCATGACTTGGCCGCGTTCCGCGTCCTCGCGCTCCTTTGCGCGGGACTCGTGAGACGAGCCGGCATCATGCCGCGCCGAGCGCCTCCTGCTCCGGATGTTCACGCGGTCGATCTGTTCCTGGACGGTTCGGAACTTCCGCAGCCATTCGTATGCCTGGTTCAGGTCGCGGAGCATGTCGTTGGCGATCTTCCAGTCCGTCGACCCCTGTTCGAAACGGTCAGGATGCACGATGCGGACCCGCATCGTGTACGCGCGCTTTATCTCATCCAGTGTGGCATCAGCAGGGACACCCAGAATGACGTTGGCATCTTTCATCTGCAATACAATCCCGCCTAAACGGTGACGCTTCCGGCCAGTAAAATCCAATTGAAGCGTTGACCAATTAGCCTAAACGGCATGACTGATACTATATCATATTTATTGTAATGACGATTCTCCGTCTCCGTCCGGAAGCGATCAGATGGTCCGGGCGCGCGTGATTGACAAGCTGACTAAAATAGCCTTTAATCTGATTTAACCAGACTCTAGCGTTAACCCATAAATCCAGGTATCAGCGGTTCCCTAAGGCGAGGAGACACTAAAGCCTAGTCAAATTGAAAGAAGGGGCGCAAAACTATGAATGCGGCGCGAAAAGAACTGAAACAGCGGTACGAGCAGAGAAAAATCGTCGGAGGGGTCTTCCTCATCAAAAGCACGCAGGGAGGGAAAACGTTGCTCGATGCGACCACGGATATCCGCGGAAGCAGAAATCGGTTCGACTTCTCTCAAAAGACTGGATCGTGTACGTATATGAGGCTCCAGGAGGATTGGAAAAAATGGGGAGCGGACTCCTTTGTTTTTGAGGTTCTGGAAGAGCATGAAAAAGGAGATGCCCAGACGATGGAGGAATTTCAGTCGGATATCTCCGTACTGAAGGATCTCTGGGTTGAAAAATTCTCAATGTCGGGTACGGAATCATGAACGAATACGCTTCAAAACAGACGGCAACCGCTATGAGCAAAGGGGTCAGGGGGCGCAAGAGGTGTCTCGCGCCCCCTCTTGGCGCGTCACTTTCCCAGCAGCATGAGGCAGATGACGCTGTCGGCATCCTTCAGGGCCAGTTCCCGCTTGATCTCGGCTTCCTTGATGGAGTGTATGTAGCGGGCGCCCAGGCCCAGCGCGGCGGCGGCAAGGTAGACATCCTGCGTCATGGCGCCAGCGGCCACAGCGGCGAACTGCAGCCTGAACGCCTCGCTGTTGATCGCGGAGAGCGATTCGCTGTTCGCGACGAATATGAGCGAACAGGGCGCTTGCGCCACGAAGTTCTGGAGGCCTATATTCGGGCGGATGTCCTTCTTCGACACGTCAAGCAACGAGTGGGTTTTCCAGTCATAGCGGAAGACGCCGGACGCCATCGCGGCGTACACGTCCACGTATGGCGGGAGCCCCCGCTCCATAGGCACCGTCCAGCCGTTTTCTCCGCGGTTCAGGCCTGTAGCCGCCCACAGGACGCTGGACAGATCCGCGTCCGTCACGTTAGCTGTGGGGAAGTCCCCGCCTGGCGCCGACTGCCTTTTTTTGAGCGCCTCGAACAGGCTCATCCCGCCGCTCGTCTGTGGGGCCGGGAGCTTTTTGTCAGCCCAGGCCGTCGCGGGAATCCCCGCGATTATGGCGGCTGCGGTAAAGGCTATGAGAAACAGCGCGGTCGTAAATCTTTTCATGATATTACCTCCTGATGTGGCAAAAGTTTTATGACGCGCTCAAATTTTACATCTTCCGCAGATTATAGGCAACGGCGTTTCAATTTGACAGATATCGCCCCACAGTCCCTGCTATGACCGGATGGTGAGCGCTATTGGCCTTTATGGTGAAGCTGCTCGGCATGGAAATAATTGTTTGACATAATTAACACGGAGATGTATTATCCATCTCGTCAAGTTTGGCGAGTAGTCAGTGTCAGCGGTATGCCGCGCGCACAGATGATAGTGAGGGGTGATTGGACACTTTGAGAAGGAATGTTTTGATCGTCGTCTTTTTATTAACGTGTTTGTTCAGGCTTATCGCGCCCGCCGCTGCGGACGCCGCGCAGTACGAGTCATGGAACGCCATAATCGACCAGATGCACATCGCGCTCGACAACGCGTTGGACGCCTACAACAGGAACGACGCCGACGCGGGCAAGAACTTCGTGAACGACGCGTACTTCGGCTATTACGAGAAGGAGGGCGTCGAGAGGGCTGTCTTGTCGTACATATCCGGCAAGAGGGCCTCAACCGTCGAGTACCAGTTCAGCGCCGTGAAGAGGCTCATGACGGATGGGGCGCCAGTCTCAGAGGTAAAGGCCTCGCTGGACTCCCTGAAAAGGATGCTCCGGGAGGACGCCAACAACCTGGACGGCAAGGAAGAGAGTTCCACGGGCGTGTTCTTGGCTTCCTTGGTGATTATACTCCGCGAGGGTTTTGAGGCGATACTCGTCATAGCGGCGATCGTCGCGTACCTCATCCGCTCCGGCAACGGGAGGCACGCCAAGGTCGTCTACGGCGGCGGCGTCGCGGCCCTCGTGGCGAGCGGCTTGGCCGCTTACGCGTTGCAGTACGTCTTTCAGGTCAGCGGCGCGAACCAGGAGATACTGGAGGGCGCCGCCATGCTGCTTGCCGTCGTCGTCCTCTTCTTCGTGAGCAACTGGATGGTCTCGAAGGCCGAGGCGGAGGCATGGAAGCAGTACATCGAGGGCAAGGTTCAGTCAGCCGTGGAGACGGGGAGCGCTTTCGCGCTCTGCGCGGCGGCCTTTCTGGCCGTTTTCAGGGAGGGCGCTGAGACGATACTCTTCTACCAGGCTCTCTTAGCGGAGACTACTACCTACCAAAACATGATATGGACGGGCTTCGCCGTCGGCTGCGTCGCGCTGGTGGCGATATTCCTCCTCGTGCGCTACGGATCCCTCGTCATACCCATCAAGCCCTTCTTCATGGGCACGAGCATTCTGATGTACATCATGTCCGTGGCCTTTGCGGGCGGCGGCGTCAAGGAGCTGCAGGAGGCCGACGTGATCAGCGTTACGCCGGTCGGATTCGTGCAGTCGATAGATATCCTTGGTATTTACCCGACCCTTGAGACTTTAATCCCGCAGGCAGTCTTGTTGGCCCTGGCGATAGGTTCCATCATCCACTATCGCGCAAAGGGACGCAGGGCGCGCGCGGCGTTATAGCCTCTGGACGTTGGGATACAATACAAACTCAAATTTTTAGGGGGTTTTATGGCAATGAAGAAATATCGTAAGCACGCAGGCTTCTCAACTGTTTTCAAGGTTCTCTCCCTGTCTCTGTTCGTGGCGCTCATGGCGCTGTCCGGCGCCGCATACGCGGCTGCCCCGGCGCCTGGTGAGGCTACGGCAGGCTTCGAGGAGTTCCCGCTGGGGGACGACCATGTCGTGGGGCCACTCAACATCGCCGGCGTCTATTTCCAGCCTGTGGACATGGAGCCGGCCGGCCTGGGCGGCATCCCGGCGTCTCAGGCCGACATGCACCTCGAGGCCGACATATCGGCGGCTGAGGGGAATGATCTGGGCTACGGCGCCGGCGATTTCGTCCCTTACCTGACCGTCAAGTACCGTGCCCAGAAGAAGGGCAGCTCGAAGGTCATCGAGGGGAACTTCATGCCGATGAGCGCCTCCGACGGCCCTCACTATGGGAACAACGTCAAGCTTGACGGCGCCGGGCTGTACAAGATCACGTTCATCATCGAGAACCCGGAGAAGCAGAGCTACCTGCTTCACGTGGACAAGGAGACGGGCGTGACCGGACGTTTCTGGAAGACGCCCATCGAGGTCTCCTGGGACTTCGACTTCATCCCCAGGGCGTGGTAGCCGCCGAGTAACAGGGACTAAGATAGCGTAGGCCGGAGGGCTTCTCACATCGCCCTCCGTCATAAATGAGGCCCCGCGCCCTCTGTGGCCGCGGGCTTTTGTTGATATTATCGATGGGTCGTCAGTAAGCGATATCGGGCAAGGCAGCAAGGCCGCCTCGCCCGTGTCGCTTGACGCAATTTCAGGGAGAACGCCATGCTGGAGTACATCATAAAGATAACGATAAATTCCCTCTATCTGGTCATTCCGCTTTCGATGCTTTATGCTTTTCTGAACAGGGCGAATCGATTCAAGGCCAGGACAACGTTGTATCGCGGCCTGGCGCTGGGATTCATGCCGGCCCTCATTTACGCTGTGGTCAAGCGCAACACCGCTTTCGGCGTCCGGGAGTATTACGACCTGGGCGTGTTCATTCCGATGCTCGCGTCAGGGCTCGCGCTGCTCTACCCGCTATTCAGGGCCCAGGGATCGCTCAGGGCGCCTCTGCACGATGGACAGGCGGACTCGGGCCGCCCGGCTGGCAGCGCGCTGTATCCGCTGGCGTTCTGCTTCGCTTTTCTGGTCTCGTCTGCGCTCTTTCCGAACATACTGCTTTATCCGTTCGAGTTCGCAGTCGGCATGGACAATATTTTCAACACGGAGTTCCTGTTCAAGGTCATAGGCTACACTGGGGGCCTCCTGCTTGTGGCGCTGGCGGGGGTCGCGATCTACAAGACGGCCTCGGGCGCCGGCGGCCGGCTCCTCTTCGCGGCATCGTCCGCCGGGATCCTCGTCCTCGACGTGAAAAACGCCCTCACGATCATCCAGATACTGCTCGGGCGCAACATGATCCCCCGTTACAGGCTTCTCACGCGCAGCGTGATATGGACGCTGACCCACGTGAACTTCTTCCTGTACGCCATGATAGCGATAGCGGCGGCTGCGGCTGTCCTACAATACATTCGTGTCAAGTCCGTCAAGCCGTCCGGCCTGAACCCGGCGCTCGTCAGGCGCGAGAGGTACGTGGCCCGAAAGCAGGTTCGCGTCTGCGTGACGGCGGTCCTGGCGGTCGTGATGTCGCTTTTGTTCGTCACAGTAGGCGCGTCGTACAGCAACAGGCGGGTCGAACTGTCGCCGCCCACAGAGCTCCCGGCTCAGGGCGACAGGATAGTGATACCTCTCGAAATGGTAAACGACGGTGGGCTCCACCGATTCGTCCATAAAGTTGAAAGCCTGTCCCAGACCGTGGACGTCCGCTACATCGTAATAAAGAAGAACGACACCGCCTATGGCGTAGGGCTGGACGCCTGCGACGTCTGCGGCCCTACGGGGTATTACGAGCGGAAGGGACAGGTCGTCTGCATCCTCTGCGACGTGGTGATGAACAAGTCCACGATAGGCTTGCCGGGCGGGTGCAACCCGGTGCCGCTGAAATTTGAGATAGCGGAGGGCAATTTGATCATAATGACGCAAGATCTCGCTGACGAGGCGCGCAGGTTCTTCTGAGGCTGGCACACGCCGCAGGGAGGCGCATGGGCCATCGGCGATCACTGATAAAGCGTTCTTTATTTAAGGGGGTAATGCTGGATGTTCTTTCGGATGCTGACAGGCGCGCTCTTGCGCCAGCGGGGGCGGATGGCGATGATAGCGCTGACGATGGCCCTCGGGGCATCGATATGCACGGCTATGCTCAACGTCATGTTTGACGTGGGGGACAAGGTGAACCAGGAGCTCAAGTCCTACGGGGCGAACCTCACGGTTGTGCCGCGTGGCGCCTCATTTTTGGGCGACCTGTACGGCGACGCGGGGCCTGCCGACGAGAGCGCGGGCCAGGACAAATATCTGGCCGAGGACGAGCTGCCGAAGCTGAAGACTATATTCTGGGCGTTCAACATAGTCGACTTCGCGCCCTACCTACAGACGGACGCTCTCGTAAAGGGCAGCGGCAATGCCATAGACGCGCCTGTGCTGGGCACGTGGTTCGACAAGCGCTTCGACTCGCCTACGGGCGAGTCCGTGCAGACAGGGATGGTCAGGCTGAAATCGTGGTGGGACGTAGATGGCGCCTGGGCCCAGGACGGCGGCCCCGAGGGCGAGGCGTCCTGCATGGTCGGCGCCAACCTGGCGTCTAAGCTGGGCGTCCGTCCCGGCGACAGGGTATCCGTCACCGCCAAGGGCGGGGCCCGGCTTGTGATAGCGGGCGTATTCCACAGCGGCGGCTCTGAGGACGACTGCCTCTTCGCCCCCCTCTGGTTCGCCCAGGAGATATCAGGCAGGCAGGGGCTCGTGAGCCGGGTGGAGGTGAGCGCGCTCACCACGCCGGAGAACGAGCTCGCGCGGCGCGCGGCGCGGGACCCGAACAGCCTCTCGCGCCATGAGTGGGATACATGGTACTGCACGGCTTACATCAGCTCCATCGCCTACCAGATCGAGGAGGTCATCAGCAACGCGCGGGCGAAGCCCGTGCTGCAGGTGGCGGAGTCGGAGGGCGCGATCCTCCAGAAGACGCAGCTGCTGATGATCCTGCTCACGGCACTCAGCCTGTCCTGCGCGTCGCTTGCCATATCGAACCTCGTCACGGCGAGCGTGATGGAGAGGAGCGCCGAGATCGGCCTGATTAAAGCCGTCGGGGCAACCTCCTTCGAGGTGTCCGCCCTCATAATCACTGAGACGATGATAACGGCGCTCTTGGGCGGCGCCCTCGGATACTTCGCCGGGCTAGGGTTCGCCCAGCTGATAGGGCATACGGTGTTCGGGTCGGCGATCGAGATCCGGCCGCTCGTCATCCCGCTCGTGACGCTGCTTACCGTGACGGTCGCCCTGGCCGGGAGCCTGCCAGCCATAAGGCTCCTGCTCTCGCTGCGTCCCGCCGAGGTCCTCCATGGCAGATAGCGCGGTGACCTTATGATGACTAACCGTAGGATGTTCTTCAAGATGCTCGTGAGCTCCTTGGTGCGCCGCAGGTCGCGCCTCTTGGCCGCGCTGTGCGCCATAGCCATAGGCGGCACCGTGCTTTTGGGGATGGCGTCGATCAGTTACGACATCCCACGCCAGATGGGGCGCGAATTTCGGAGCTACGGGGCCAACATGGTCCTGGTGGCCTCGGGCGAGGAGGCGCTTCTTAATCTGGCCGACGCCGCAAGGGCGGCTAAGATGATTCCAGCCGCGTCCCTGGTGGGCATGACGCCCTTCCGGTACGAGATGGTGAGGGTCAACATGCAGGGATACACGGCCGTCGGGACGGATTTCGAGAGTGCCAGGAAGACCAGCCCGTACTGGAGCGTCACGGGCGAATGGCCGTCCGGGGATGACGAAATCCTGATCGGTTCGGACATAGCGGAGTTCACCGGCCTGGCCGGCGGGTCGTCCATAACGATCACTGGCAGGGCTGCGGACGGATCGAGGTTCAGCCGCGATATGACGGTCTCTGGCGTAGTCCGCTCCGGCAGCGTCGAGGACGGGTTCATCGTCATGTCGCTTGCGGCGCTGGAAGCCATGACGGGAAACTCCGGCGTGGCGGACATGGCCGAACTGAGCATCGCTGGCACCGAGGAGGAGCTGGACGCGATAGCCAGCTCGATAAGATCAAACGTGCCTGAGGTCTCGCCGCGCCTCGTCAAGCGCGTCACGCAATCCGAGACGGCAGTGCTCTCAAAGCTCCAGGCGCTGGTCGTCATCGTCTCGTCGGTCGTGCTGGTCCTGACCATGATATGCGTGGCGACGACGATGATGACGGTCGTGATGGAGCGCAGGCGCGAGATAGGCCTCAAAAAGGCCATAGGCGCGGAGAACAGGAGCATCGCCGGGGAATTCCTGGGTGAGGGCGTTCTTTTAGGCTTCCTGGGCGGCGTGCTGGGCACGGCCTTCGGCTACGTATTCGCCCAGGCGGTCTGCGTAAACGTGTTCGGGCGCGGGATAATCCTCGACTGGAAGCTCCTGCCCCTGACGATCGTAGTTTCCATAGCGGTGACTGTGTGCGCGTGCCTCCTGCCGGTGCGGCGGGCGGTAGAGGTGGAGCCGGCCCTCGTCCTGCGCGGTGAATGACAAGGAGATGTGTGACGTGGTGAACATACTCGAGCTAATCGATGTTTCGATGGTATACGGGCAGGTCCGGGCGCTCTCGAACGTGAGCATGTCGGTGGGACAGGGGGAGTGGCTCGCCATAATGGGCCCCTCCGGATCCGGCAAGACGACGATGATGAACATCATCGGCTGCATGGGCAAGCCCACCAGCGGCTCCGTCCTGCTGGACGGCGAGGAGCTTTCGAAGCTGTCGTCGGCGGAGCTGACGGCGATACGCCGCGACAAGATCGGCCTCATATTTCAGCAATTCCACCTCATAAGCTATCTGACAGCCCTCGAGAACGTGATGGTGGCTCAGTACTACCACAGCATGACAGACGAAGGCGAGGCGCTGAAGGCGCTGGAGCGCGTCGGACTGGCCGACAGGGCGAAGCACCTCCCCAGCCAGCTCTCAGGCGGTGAGCAGCAGAGGGCCTGCATAGCGCGCGCCCTGATAAACTACCCGAGGCTCATCCTGGCCGACGAACCCACCGGCAACCTGGACGAGGCCAACGAGCGCGTCGTGCTGGATATCCTGCGGGGGCTCCACGAGGGGGGCGCCACGATAATCGTCGTCACCCACGACCCGGAGGTGGCATATGAGGCAGACCGCACGGTCTACCTGGAGCACGGCAGGATCGCCGACGTGGTCAAGAAGGCGCCTGAAGCGAGCGTCGTGCGCGCGGAGGAATTCAGCCTGTCGCACGACTGCTGAACGTCCGAGCGATAGACGGCGGCGGGGGAGATCTGCCGCTGTCTATCGCTCTATAATTCCAAATCAACTCATCTATCACGTGTGTCCTGTCAGAGGTCATTTCAGAAAGTGCAAACGACGATGCAAACTCTAGCGTTTTCCGCTTGACATTAAACGCATATCCGCGATACTATACGCGCAGCAAGGAATTGAATATTGTTGTCACAATATTCTGCGCAATTTGCATAGTTAGGAAACGGCACTGAAGGCTCCGTGATATGGCTCCCTTTGGCGGGAGGCGTCTTTTTGCAACGTGATGAGGGAGGTGGTTGATGCGATTCGATCCTGGTTGGCCGTTCTAAGCGCGTATTGCGGCGCGCGGGCGATGTCATGAAAAATCTCCTAAGTCAAAGCACCTGGCCTCAAAGCGGTACGGCTGGCAAATGGATGAGACCGGTATCAAGGCCGTATCGGGAAGAAAATCCAACTTGGCACTGACAGGAAAGAGGGAGGAAGTATGATTCAACTTATAAAGGAAGGCACTTACTTGCTGGGCGGGGCAGTGTTGTCCGAAAACGCGGATAAGCTGGACTCGTCTCAGATAAACAAATTACTGGCCGAAGCCGGCGTTCCGAGCATCAGCGCTTCCGATGACGAGCTTCGCAAACTGACAGAAAAGGGCCGGGCGAAGAAGAACTGTATCACGGAAGGGATCATCGATTCGCACAACAAGGACGGGGACGAGAAAAATCTGAAGATGAAGTTTGACGTCCTCACGTCCCACGACATCACGTACGTAGGCATCATCCAGACCGCGCTCGCGAGCGGCCTGAAATCCTTTCCCGTCCCATACGTTCTGACAAACTGCCACAACAGCCTCTGCGCCGTCGGAGGCACCATCAACGAGGACGACCACGCCTTCGGGCTTTCCGCCGCGCGCAAGTACGGCGGCGAGTTCGTGCCGGCCCATGTAGCGGTCATCCATCAGTACATGCGTGAAATGTACGCCGGCTGCGGCAAGATGATCCTCGGCTCCGACAGCCACACGCGCTACGGCGCGCTGGGGACGCTCGCGGTAGGCGAGGGCGGGCCGGAGCTGGTCAAGCAGATCGTGGGCAGGACATACGACATGCCCCGCCCGGACGTAGTGGCGGTCTACATGAAGGGCGCTCCGAAGCCCGGAGTGGGCCCCCAGGATGTGGCGCTCGCCATCATAGGGGCTGTCTTCGAGAACGGCTTCACGAAGAACGCGTCGATGGAATTCGTGGGCCCCGGCGTCTCCAACCTCTCGGTCGACTTCCGCATCGGCGTGGACGTCATGACGACTGAGACGGCTTGCTGGAGCTCCGTCTGGCGGACCGACGGCAAGGTGAAGGACTACCTCGCGCTTCACGGCAGGCCAGGTGAGTACAAAGAGCTCAATCCTGGCGTGGTCACGTGGTACGACCGTGTCGTGGTGGTCGAGCTGGACAAGGTGAAGCCGATGATCGCGCTGCCGTTCCACCCGAGCAACGTATACACGATAGACGACCTCAACGCGAACCTCAAGGACATCCTGACGGAGGTCGAGGAAAAGGCCAAAAAGCAGATAGGCCCGAAGACCGCGTTGCACCTTACCGAGAAGATCAAGGGCGGCAAGCTCTGCGTCGACCAGGCGGTCATCGCCGGATGCTCCGGCGGCACGTTCGAGAACGTCGTCGCGGCCGCGCAGATACTGGACGGCAAGGGGATCGGGGACGGCGATTTCGGGCTCTCGGTCTACGCGGCGAGCCAGCCGGTCAACCTGGAGCTGGTGCGCAACGGCTCGATAGAGAAGCTGATGACAGCCGGCGCCACGATTCGCACCGCGTTCTGCGGCCCCTGCTTCGGGGCTGGGGACACCCCGGCCAACGAGGCCCTGAGCATCCGCCACACGACTCGCAACTTCCCCAATCGCGAGGGTTCCAAGCCGGGGGACGGCCAGATATCGTCCGTCGCGCTGATGGACGCCAGGTCGATTGCGGCCACGGCGGCGAACGGCGGCGTACTGACCTCCGCCACGGAGATGGCCGGTAGGCTCTCCGACGTGCCGTATCATTTCGATCACGAGGTGTACGACAAGCGCGTCTACCGCGGGTTCGGCAAACCAAGGCCGGAGGAGGAGCTGGTGTTCGGCCCCAACATCAAGCCGTGGCCCGTGATCTCCCCGCTGCCTGAGAACAGCCTCCTTCTGGTGGCGTCAGTCCTCACCGACCCCGTGACCACCACGGACGAGCTAATACCCTCCGGGGAGACGTCGTCCCTGCGCTCCAACCCGCTGAAACTGGCCGAGTACGCCCTTTCCCGCAAGGATCCGGGTTACGTCGGCCGCGCAAAGCAGGCCCACGCTCTAGAACAGGCCCGCCTGTCAGGGAACGTCACGCCGGAGCTCACGAAGGCGCTCTCTTATACCGGTGACGCCGAGGCCGCCAAGAACACGGGGCTGGGCAGCGTCGTCTTCGCCATCAAGCCGGGAGACGGCTCGGCGCGCGAGCAGGCCGCCTCGTCCCAGAAGATGCTGGGCGGTGAGGCCAACGTCGCCATCGAATACGCCACGAAACGCTACCGCAGCAACCTGATCAACTGGGGGATGACGCCGTTCATCATCGACCCCTCTGAGCAGGGGAAGATAGAGCTGAACGACTGGCTCTACATACCGGGCATCCGCACGGCCATGCAGCAGGGCGCCCAGGAGATCAAAGCCCAGCTCGTCAAGGACGGCGGCGCAAAGCGCGTCGACATCACGCTGCGCCTCCCGGGCCTGTCGCCAGAGGACAGGGATATCATCCTGGCGGGCTGTCTTATGAACTATTACGCTGGCGAACAGCGCTAGACCGCAAAACAAATTAGGAGTGATTTGAGATGGGACAGGACAAGACTAACGGAAAAATCAGGATGACTACCCCGCTGGTGGAGATGGACGGGGACGAAATGACCCGCATCATCTGGGCCAAGATCAAGGAGATACTGATCGAGCCATTCGTGGAGCTCAAGACGGAGTATTACGACCTGGGCCTCAAGAGGCGCGACGAGACGGACGACCAGATCACCATCGACTCGGCTGAGGCGACGAAGAAGTACGGCGTGGCGGTGAAGTGCGCCACCATAACCCCGAACGCCCAGCGCGTGGAGGAGTACAAGCTGAAGAAGATGTGGCGCAGCCCCAACGGGACAATCCGCGCCATACTGGACGGCACCGTCTTCCGCGCGCCCATCCTGGTGGACTGCGTGAAGCCGATGGTCAGGTCGTGGAACAAGCCGATCACCATAGCGCGTCACGCCTACGGCGACGTCTACAAGGCGACGGAGTTCGAGGTGGGCAAGCCCGGCAAAGTGGAGCTGGTCTACACGACAGCGGACGGGAACGAGGCGCGTGAACTCGTTCAGGAGTTCAAGGCGCCCGGCGTAGCCATGGGGATGCACAACACGGACGCGTCGATCTCGAGCTTCGCGCGCTCCTGCTTCAACTACGCCCTCTCGACGAAGCAGTCCCTCTGGTTCTCCACCAAGGACACCATCCTAAAGAAGTACGACGGGCGCTTCAAGGAGATATTCCAGGGCATCTTCGAGAAGGAGTACAAGGAGAAGTTCGACAAGGCCGGCATCGAGTACTTCTACACGCTGATCGACGACGCGGTGGCGCGCGTGGTTCGCTCGGAGGGCGGTTTCATCTGGGCGTGCAAGAACTATGACGGCGACGTGATGTCGGATATGGTCGCGACGGCTTTCGGCAGCCTGGCCATGATGACCTCCGTCCTCGTCTCCCCGGACGGCTACTTCGAGTACGAGGCCGCTCACGGCACCGTCACCCGCCACTACTACAAGCACCTTGAGGGCGAGGAGACATCCACGAACGCGATGGCGACGATCTTCGCCTGGACGGGCGCGCTCCGCAAGCGCGGCGAGCTGGACGGCATCCCAGAGCTTATCGCTTTTGCCGACAAGCTGGAGAAGGCGTCCATCGACACCATAGAGTCAGGCGTCATGACGAAGGATCTCTTCGCCATAGCGGACATGCCTGGCAAGAAGGCCGTCAACACTGTGGAGTTCCTGAACGCGATAGCTGAAAAGCTGTAAATACCGATAGAGGCTGCGGGCCAGGCGTCCATCCTGCTTCTGCCCTGCTCCGGTCTCCGGGGTGGGGCAGCCTTGCGGGGGCCGGCCCGCTCGTTTTTAACTCGTAATGGGGGTGATGGGGTTGATCGTACGGAGCGCAAACGCGGGTACATTGGAGTCATCGGACTGCCTTGTGACAGTCATGCCCGCGGAGACGATCGAAATAGAGTACGCCGGGGCGAATGAAAAGATTTTCCGCGGGCGCACGGAGGATCTCGTGCGCGAGATCCTCGGCAAATACAGCCTCACGGGCGGCGCGGTCAAGATTCAGGACAGCGGCGCGCTTGAGGTAACGCTGCGCGCGCGGATCGAAACCGCGCTTGAGAGGGCGATGGAGGCGATAGCGCGATGACCGGGAAGAACGAAAACATGAAGAACCGCCCGTGCCGCTCGATGCTCTATATTCCCGGCGATTCGCCTGGGATGATCCAGAATGCCGAGGTCTTCGGCGCGGACAGCATCCTGCTCGACCTGGAGGATGCCGTGGCGGCGAGCGAGAAGGACGCGGCGCGCAAGATCGTGAGCTCGTTCCTGCGGGGCTTCGACTTCGGCCCGCTTATCGTGACGGTGCGGATCAACGCCGCCGACACCGAATACTTTGAGCGTGACCTGGAGGAGATCATCCCGTGCCGCCCGGACGCGGTACGCCTTCCGAAGTGCAGCTCGCCTAATGACGTGAAGGAGGCGGACGCCAGGATCAGCGAGATCGAAAAGAAAAACGGCATCCCCGCCGGCAGCGTCGCGCTGCACGCCATGCTGGAAACAGCCTTGGGCGTCGAAGACGCGTTCGCGGTGGCCACGGCGTCGCCCCGCGTCACGGCCCTGACTCTGGGCGGGCAGGACCTGACCGCCGACATGGGGGTACAGAAGACGCGGGAAGGCTGGGAACTCTTCTACGCCAGGAGCCGCGTCGTGCTGGCCGCGCGCGCTGCTGGCGTCATGGCGTTCGACACGGTCTGGACGGACATCAACGACCCGGACGGCCTCTACCAGGAGTCAAAGCAGATCGTCGAGCTGGGTTTCAGCGGCAAGGCGGCGATTCACCCGAGCCAGATAGAGGTCATTCACAGGGCGTACCGCCCCAGCTACAAGGAAGTGCGCAAGGCACGGCGGATAGCCGAGGCGGCGGAAGAGGCCGCGCGCGTCGGCAAGGGCGTAATATCCGTCGACGGGAAAATGGTGGACGCGCCGGTCGTCGCCAGGGCGCTGCGCCTTTCCGCTACAGCGTCCCTGTACGACTATGAGGAGGACGAGGAGATATGAAGCTGCAGCGGAACGCGCTAGGAAGAAATGTTCCACTGGAGGTGCCGGGCGTCGGCCAGTTCGAGCCATATGAGTCTCCCTTCGGAAAAATCGACGGCATGGCGCCTCTGGCGGGGGCACGGCCCTTTCTGCGCACGGTGGGGCGGAGCAGGAGCAAGGTAGCGTCGAGCCTGGAGGACGCGATCAAAAAGTCCGGCCTCCAGGACGGCATGACGATTTCCTTCCACCACCATCTGCGCAACGGGGACGCGGTCATTCCGCTGGTGCTGGAGACGTTGAAGAAGATGGGCTTCAAGGGGCTCACCTTCGCGCCGAGCTCCATACCCGACGCTCACGACTGCGTGGCCGATTACATCAGGTGCGGCCTGATCAACAGGCTCTACACGTCCGGCGTGCGCGGGAAGCTGGGTCAGATGATCTCCAGCGGCGAGGCGGACATCCCGGTGGTGATCCGCTCCCATGGCGGCAGGGCGAGGGCGATCCAGTCAGGGCAGATCGCGATTGACGTGGCCTTCCTGGCCGCCCCCACGTGCGACGCGCTGGGCAACGTCTCCGGGTCGAGCGGTCCCTCCGCCTGCGGATCGCTGGGTTACGCGATCACTGACGCGGACTACGCGCGTCACGTCATCGCGATCACGGACAACCTGGTTGAATACCCCGTGGCGCGCAACATTTCGATACCGCAGTACAAGGTCGATCAGGTCGTCACGACGCCCAGCCTCGGCGACCCGAAGAAGATAGCGACCGGCGCCGCCAGGATCACCAGAAACCCCGTGGACCTCAAGATCGCACTGGACACGTTCCGCCTGATGAAGGCTTCCGGCATAGTGGCGCCGGGCTTCTCATTCCAGATGGGCGTCGGGGGCGCTAGCCTCGCCGTGTCGGTATATCTAGAGGAGTACATGACGAAAAAGGGCATCGTCGGGTCGTTCGGCCTCGGCGGGATCTCCGGGCACATGTCGAGGATGCTGGGGAAGGGGCTCTTCCGCTCGCTCTTCGACGTCCAGAGCTTCGATGCCGTGGTCACGGAATCCGTCGCCGACAACCCCGGTCATATAGAGATAGACGCCTCCTGCTACGCCAACCCCTTCACTCCCGGCTGCCTGGTTCATAACCTCGACTGCGTCATACTGGCGGCCCTGGACGTGGACGTGAATTTCAACGTAAACGTCCTGATCGGCAACGACGGCGTCCTCCGGGGCGCGTCGGGGGGACACTGCGACACCGCCGCCGGCGCCGCGCTCTCCATCGTCGTGCTCCCTTCCTTCCGCGGAGGGGTCTGCTCGATCAAGGAAGAGGTCAGCAACATCACCACTCCGGGGGAGACGGTTGACGCGATCGTCACGGAGCGGGGGATACTCATCAACCCGCTCCGCAAGGACCTGCTGGAAAACGCGCGCGCTGCCGGCCTGCCGGTCGTCGATATCCGTGAGCTGAAGCAGAAGATAGAGAAGCTGACCGGACGCCCCGACGCGCCGGCCGAGAAGGACGGCAAGGTCGTGGCCGTCGTGGAGTACCGCGACGGGACGCTGATCGACAGCGTCTATCAGGTGAAGAAGTAGCGAACTAGCTAGCCCTGCTTTTGCGGACGCATAAAAAAGGGGAGGGGCCTCAATCCGGCACCCCTCCTTTTTATCATTCTCATTTCAAATCAACTCGTCTATCACGAGTTGATTTGAAATGAGAATGATACGTCCATCACTAAAAACATAAAATTAAGATGAATATTTAGCGACAATGAACAGGCTCTGAGCATTGACAAGCGGAATTTTCTATGATAGTTTCAGTCCTTGCGAGGGCGATGAAACTGCGGAATGAATCCGCTCTACGGTTCCATCAGGGATCAGCACATAGCAAGCCCTTTATGTTTTCAGCTTGCGCCGCATCAGAGCGGCAGCATAAAAGTAAATAGCGTATTAATGTCAGCCACGAAGGTTGATGAAGCCGAAAAATTCGGTGTCATCTGCTTTCGTGGTTTTTGCGTTTAAGCGAAGGAAAACGCCAGGGCAGACAGGGGAATCAAGGGGGTGGCAAAATAATATGCTGAGGTGAGAGGCTAAAATGACAATAAAACAGCGTTTTCGAAAAACATTCAACTGCCCCCATGTCTTTGATAAAGAGGAGGAAAAGGTTCCATGGGCCACGACGAGTATCATCACGTGCATTCCGCGGAGGATCAGAAAGTTGTCATCAATCGCATTTCTCGCGCCGTAGGCCACCTGGAATCGATCAAGAGGATGGTCGAGAAAGACCGTGACTGCAGCGACGTGCTGATACAGCTTTCCGCCGTCCGATCCGCCATAACAAACGTCAGCAAGCTTATAATGCGCCACCACATAGAACACTGCGTAATTGACGCTGTTCACAGCGGCGAATTTGACCGCATAAACGATTTTAAAAATGCCATTGAGCGGTTTATAAAGTGACGGCACTAAAAAACGAAAGAGGCCTCTCATTAACAATCGGAAAAGAGAGACCCCTTGTTGATTTTGGGTGCCGCTGTAGTCTGCGGCCCCGCCTTGATTGGATTGGTATTGACCTTCAACGAGCTGGTGAAGGAGCTCGAGGAACTCATCGCTTAAGAATTTATCACCAGTTTGGTGAGCCAACAAGCTCCCCCGGGGGGATATTATTTGATTATTTGATTTAGAATCGGAATTAGTCTCTGGCATCACAGCCTCTGGATCACAATATTCATGCCGCGGGCGGTGTCCAAGGCGAAGTCGGTCACCCGCGCGTCCCTTCCTATCCTGATAACCCCGTCGGAGGAGTGTTTCAGAAGATCTTCCCTCGTGAGGAATTTCCCCGTGAAAACCTGCCCACGCTGTCCCGGGACGGTTGCGTCACCTGAGGGTCCCGCGACGCGCGTCGGAACTTGGCTTGCCTCGCGCGGGAAGATGTAACCGAACGA
>JAIRNC010000100.1 GCA_031258255.1 Synergistaceae bacterium | reverse complement strand
GAATATCACGATTTATTAAAAAATTAAGCTTGATTTTATACACCTTTATACTGTATAATTACTGGTGTAAAGGGGGTATCCGAATGCATATTGTTGAGAACAAGGCGATCCGCGCAGGTAAGATTTACTGCTATGCCTGCGAATGCTTGTGGGACTCGAGCCTCAAGAAATACCTCAAACCCAGCACCGCCGTGGGGCGATTAGAAGGAAACCCGCCATCTTTCGTGCCCAATGATTATCTCACGTCATTGCTGCTGACACACTCGAACGATCCATCATCATTGGACGAACGAAGCAAGCGGATAATCGAAACGGTAATAGCCAAGTACGGCGTAGGCGTTTACGACAGAATCCGGGCACCTAAGGACAAGACAGGCGTGAACAGCGCCCAGGCTGTATTCATTGGGCCGGCATTAGTCCTCGGCGGAATAACGCGCAAGTATCGCATCGATAACATGCTCTGCAAAGCATTCGGTAACAACACAGCTGATGAGATACTTGCCCTCGCATGGTACATCGCGTCAGAAGGCGATGCGCTCAGCAACAGCGACAGTTGGTTGGAGCACTTCGAGAACCCCGCCGGATGCTCCATGAGCAGCCAAGACATCACCAGACTTCTGGACTCTATGCACTACGACAGCATCATGTTCTTCTATAAGCAATGGCTTGCGGCTTTCAAGAAGGTTGGAGACAAGGTGCTTTACGACTTGACATCCATCTCCTATTACGGGCACGGTATAAACTTGGCGGCCTGGGGGCACAACCGAGACAATGAGGCCTTGCCGCAAGTGAACTACGCCCTGCTATGCTTGAGAAGCACCGCGATGCCGCTGTTCGCCTGGACGCTCGACGGCAGTATCAGCGATGTAGCAACGCTGACGAATACGCTCCAGTTCCTGGACAAGCTCGGTTATAAACCTGACTGCCTGTTGATGGACAGGGGATTTGCCGCAGAAGAGAACATCACGTATATGCTGCGTCGCAAGCAGACGTTTCTGCAAGCGCTGCGGGTCAACCCGGACTGGGTCAAGCGTGTCATAGACGCAGGGCGGGATGAGCGCTTACTCCCAGAATCAAAGATAAAAGTAGAGAACAGGACGTACTACGCAAGCACCACGCAGTGTCGATGGGTGCGCCAAATCAGGACACGGGAGAAGGGGAAGAGTGTGGAGGAGGTCAAAGTCATCCCTCAGCGCGGAGCGTATGTGAGTACCGAAGAGAATGTCGAAGTGTTGGAGCAATATGGATGTACAGTGCACGTGTTATTCTGCCAAGATCTCATAGGCAATCATTGGGATAGGTTCATGGATGAGATTGGAGCCGAGCGTCAGCGGTTGGAAGCAGATAACGAGGCCCAGCCGAAAAAGGAATACAGGAACTATTTCATCATATCCAAAGTAAAGTATGCCAGGCGACGGTTGGTGGAGTACAACCTCGAGAAGATCAAGCAGCACCGAAATAATTATGCCGGACATATTTGCTTCATAACGAACGACCGGACGATAGGTACTGCTTCAGACGCGTTAAGGGAGTATTCGACGAGGGATTATATAGAAAAGGACTTCGATGAGATGAAGAACGATTTGGACATGGGGAGGATACGCGTTCACACCGATGGCCGAATGGCGGCAAGGTTGTTTGTACAGTTCATAGCAGAGATTTTTATGAGGGAGATCAGGGTATGCATGAATGGCTCTGATGATTGTAAGAAATTGACTCGGAGTCAGGTATTCAACCATATAAAGGCCATCTACAAGGTAAAATTCAAGGGGAAGTACAAGGATATTTACCCTGCTTTATCAAAGACTCAACGTAGCATTCTGAAAGCATTGGGAATCCGGGCTCCAGGTTAATACACCTTTAAATTCTTGGGGATTTACGCACCTAACAGAGAGTTCAAAAATACTGTTTTCACCAAGGGTTTTCACCAAGCTGTGTGAAGATAAGAAGCGTCAAGAAATATACTTGACGCAAGCGCGCAGAGACCTTATAATCCCCACTTGGAGTGATGGGATGAAAGATGGCGACGCGGATTTCGATATGGTATTATTTGAACGGGTACGCTTCGGGGAGTTGCTTGACGCTTACTCGGAAATACTCACCAAAAAACAGCGCGACGCTTGTGCGGCGCTGCTGGCCGAGGACCTCACGGTGACGGAGATAGGCTCATTGATGGGGATGACGCGCCAAGGGGCTTACGATCTGGTCAAAAGGTCGCGCGACAGGCTCGAGGATATAGAGCGCCGGTTGGGTCTCGTGAGGCTGAGAAAATCTCACGACGCTCTGCTCGCCGCTATACGCGGGGAAGAAGCGGCTCTGCCTCGGCGGTTCATGGAAAAAATCGCCGCGCTTCGAAAATAGGAGGGGGAAAATGTTTGAATCGTTGAAGCAGCGTTTCGACGGGGTGTTCGCGGCCCTGCGGGGGAAAGGCAAACTGTCGGCCGAGGACATCGCCGCCGCCATGCGCGAGATTCGCCGGGCACTCCTGGAGGCCGACGTCAATTATAAAGTGGTCAAGGAACTCGTCGAGGCGACGTCGAAGCGCGCGACGGGGGCAGACGTTCTCAACTCGATAACTCCGGCCCAGCAAGTTGCGACGATAGTGTACGAAGAACTCATCGGGATAATGGGCAAATCGCCCACGCCACTGACCATATCCCCCAAACCTCCCACCGTCTATATGTTGGTAGGGCTTCAAGGTTCGGGCAAGACCACGACCGCCGTCAAGATAGCGCTCAGGATGTCAAAATCCCACAAACCGCTGGTCGTCGCGTGTGACCTTCGCCGTCCCGCCGCGATCGAACAGCTTCGCGTACTGGCGGAGAAGGCCGGGATAGCGTTCTTCGGGCCGGAGGCAGACGAGACCGACCCTTGCTCGGTGGCCAGAAAATCGCTCTTCCACGCCGAAAATCACCTCTGCGACCTGATATTGCTCGACACCGCCGGCCGCCTTCAGCTCGACGATGAACTCATGGCGGAACTCGATGCCATGAAGGCAGCCGTGCCGCCGTTCGAGATACTGCTGGTGGTCGATTCCATGACCGGACAGCAGGCTGTCGACGTGTCCGGGGCGTTCAACGACAGGCTCGGACTCACCGGCGTCGTGCTGACGAAACTCGACGGCGATGCGCGAGGCGGGCCGGCGCTCGCCATAAAGGCGGCCACAGGCGTCCCGATAAAACTCTCCGGCATGGGAGAACGCGCCGAAGACCTCGAGCAATTCGACGCTTCGCGCATTGCCTCGCGGATAATGGGTATGGGCGATATGGTCGGCCTCATGGAAAAGCTGGAGCGTTCGTCGTCCGCCGAGGACATGGACCGCATGGCCGAAAGCCTGAAAAAGAACCGCTTCACGCTCGAGGACATGCTTGCCCAGCTTCAGCAGATGAAAAAACTCGGGCCGCTCGACAAGGTGCTGGAGATGCTGCCCGGACTGGGCGGCATGAAAGAATTGAAGAATGCGCAACTCGACATGTCGCGTCTCAAATACACCGAGGCGATAATCCAGTCGATGACGCTGAAGGAGCGCAGGTCTCCCGAGATAATAAAAGGCGGCAGAAGACGCCGTATCGCGCAGGGATCTGGAACGAGCGTGCAGCAGGTGAACCAGGTACTGGCGCAGTACGACCAGATGAAGGATATGATGCGGTCGTTGGGCAAAATGGGGCGTTTGGGGGCGAAATCCTTCAAACTGCCCGGCATGATGAAAAATATGTTCAAGGGGAAATAATACAGAGGAGGTGTGTGTGTGACATGGCAGTACGAATTCGTCTGGCGCGTCATGGAAAGAAAAAGGCTCCGTTTTACCGTTTGGTGGTAGCGGATTCACGTTCGCCGAGGGACGGGCGCTTCATCGAATTGCTCGGCACTTACAATCCGATGACCGATCCGGCCGATATCAGGGTCGAGGAAGAACGCGCCATCCATTGGCTTTCAAAGGGTGCGCTTCCGTCGGATACCGCGCGGGCGCTTTTGCGCAAGACCGGCGTGCTGGACAAGTTTCTGAGCGCGAAACAGGGCGGCGGCAAATCGCTGGACGAACCTGAAACAGAGACCGGAGAATAGAGTTCCATGCCGGATTACGGCTCTATTGTCGAATTTATAGTCCGAAGGCTCGTGAACCGGCCGGACGAGGTCAAAGTCACGACGGAGCGCACCGGTTCGGGAGCAGCGATGGTGACAATATCAACGGCTCAGGACGATATCGGGCGCGTGATAGGAAAACACGGGGCCACGATAAACGCGATAAGGCTGGTCGCGAAGGCGGCTTCCGTGAAACCGGGCGAGAAAGTGGATGTCGACCTCTCCTGACATCGGGAAAAGCGGAAAAAGAAGGGTCCAGATAGGGTATATCGCGGGCGCGCACGGAATGGAAGGCGTTCTGCGCGTGGTGCCGACTACGGATTACCCCGAACGTTTTTTCGATATGGAAACGCTGGTGGCGGAGCAGGCCGGAAAACCGCCATTGTCTCTGAAAATAACCGGCGTGAAACACCATTCCGGCAAAGGGCAGATTCTTATATCCGCGGAGGGCGTGGATGGCCGCGACGCGGCGGAAGCCCTCAAGGGCCGGAAGATCACCATCTCTCCCGAGGAACGCGTTGAATTGCCGGAGGGAGAGTATTGGATAGACTCGCTCATCGGACTCGAAGTGATCGACGACGAGAGCGGGGTGCATCTTGGCAGCATAGAGGAAATAATGAATACAGGCAACAACGACGTTTATCGGATCAGAACCGACGACGGAGCGCTCAAGTTGATACCGGCCATACGAGACGTTATCCGTGACATATCGCTCGAACACGGTACCGTGCGGGTAAAATTGCTGGAGGGTTTATGGGATTGAGCGAAACGGACTTTCCGGTTCCCCGGATTTCCGTGGTCACCGCTTTCCCCGATGTCGTGAGAGGCTATCTCTCGTCGAGCGTATTGGGGAGAGGGATGGGACATGGCCTGATCGACGTGTCGGTCGTGGATTTGCGCGATTTCGCCACGGGCAGTTACAGGCAGATAGACGATTACTGCTACGGCGGGGGCGGCATGGTATTGATGGCGGCTCCACTCGAAGCGGCGGTGGAATCCGTTGCGGCTAAGGAAGGCCGGTATGTGATCTACCCCAGTCCCCAAGGCAGGCCGCTCTGTCAGGAACTGGTCGAAGACCTGCTCGGCATCGCCGCGCGGAAACGGCTCGTGTTCGTATGCGGGCATTACGAGGGCGTGGACGAGAGATTCGTCCTCAGGCACGTGGATATGGAGATTTCCATCGGCGATTTCGTGATCACAGGGGGAGAACTTCCGTCTCTCGCGATGATAGACGCTATCGCGCGTCTCGTTCCCGGCGTGGTCGGGTCGTTCGATTCCGTGAAAGAGGACTCGTTTTTTTCGGGCATGTTGGACAACCCTCATTACACGAGGCCCGAAGATTGGAGCGGTGATAAGGTTCCTGATACCCTGCTGGGGGGAGACCACGCGGCGATAAGCCGTTACAGACGCCGCGAGGCGTCCGAAAGGACGGTTTCGAGAAGGCCGGAATTATTGGCCAAAGCCGGCATTATGCCTTATCTGGAGTGTGGGGTATACGTCCTGGAGCTGCATCATCCCGTCCTCGACAGGAACAGGCGCGAATCCACGACTTCGGTAACGGGCATGGATCTGCACGATATCGCCCGTGCTTGCCGCACCTACGGCGTCCGTAAATTCATCGTCGTGACGCCTCTCGCATCCCAGAGGGAGTTGATAGGCGAAGTGGCGTCTCACTGGACGACGGGCTACGGGGCCGAGTTCAACCCGGACAGGGCCGACGCCATGAAGGGGATAAAGACGGCCTCCTCCCTTTCGAGGGCGCTCGACTGGATAAACGAGAAGGAACGCCGCCCGCCGTTCGTCATAGCCATCACGGCCCGCGAGCGCGGGGGGTCGTTGAGCTGGCTTACGTTGAAGGAGATGATGTTGCTCGCCGCTCGTCCCGTTGTCCTGGTATTCGGCACGGGCTCCGGCCTCCGCGAGGAGACGCTCGCCTCGGCCGACGCGGTGATGTCGCCGATATCAGGAGGGCAGGGGTATAATCACCTCTCGGTGAGGAGTGCAGTCAGCATTACGCTTGACAGGTTTTTCGGTTTCAGATGACTGTTTTGGAATTTTGGAAGGGAGCGGATAAGAGATGATCGATCCGAGGATAGCTTTGGTCGAAAAGAATTTCCGAAAGGAAACCGGCGTGCCGGAGTTTCGCGCCGGAGATACGGTAAAAGTCCACGTAAAGGTAAAAGAAGGCAACCGCGAGAGGATACAGGTGTTCGAGGGCGTTGTCATAGGGCGCACCCACGGCGGCCTGCGCGAGAATTTCATAGTGCGCAAGATGTCCGGAGGCGTCGGTGTGGAGAGGATTTTCCCCGTGCATTGCCCGAGTATCGACAAGATAGAGGTGACGAGGCTTGGGAAGGTGAAACGGGCCAAACTGTATTACCTCCGCAAGCTCAGCGGCAAAGCGGCCCGCATCAAGGAACGCAGGGAATTTTAAAAAAATTAGAGAAGAAGCGTGGGAATGGCGGGCGTGGATATTATGAATATGAAATGGAGAAGCGCGAACGAGCTTCGCGAGATGTTCCTGTCTTATTTCGAGGGAAAGGGGTGCAGGAGATATCCCAGTTTTCCTCTCGTTCCTGACGACCCCACCCTCATGTTCACCGTGGCCGGAATGGTGCCCTTCAAGCCTTATTTTCTGGGGCTGCGTACCCCCGAGGTGACGAGGGCGGTCACCGCTCAGAAATGTATAAGGACGAACGACATAGAAAACGTCGGGCACACCGCCCGGCATCACACGTTTTTCGAGATGCTGGGCAATTTTAGCTTCGGCGACTATTTCAAAAAAGAGATAATCCCGTGGGCGTGGACTTTTCTGACGGAGCATATAGGGCTCGATCCCGACCGCATGTACGCCACGATATATCTGGACGACGACGAGGCACACGGTTTCTGGAAGTCTCTCGTGGGCCTGCCCGACGAGCGGATATATCGCCTCGGAGAGGACGACAACTTCTGGGCCGCCGGCCCTACGGGGCCGTGTGGGCCATGCTCAGAGCTGATCTACGACCAAGGCCCTGAATTTTCCTGCGGAAAACCCGATTGCGGGGTAGGATGTTCGTGCGACAGGTATCTCGAGATATGGAACCTGGTGTTCATGCAGTTTTCGCGCGACGAAAAGGGCGTATTGACGCCGCTGCCGAAGCAAAACATCGATACGGGCATGGGGCTCGAGCGGCTTGCGTCCGTGGTTCAGCACGTCAAGGGCGACTTCGAGACGGATCTTTTCAGGCCGGTGATCGACCGCGCGTGCGAGCTGGCCGGGATAAAATACGGGGATTCGGACAAGAGCGACCTCTCCGTGCGCGTCATATCCGATCACCTGAGGGCGTCCGCGTTCATGATAGCGGACGGGGTGCTGCCGTCGAACGACGGACCGGGCTACGTGCTGCGGCGTCTGATACGCCGGAGCGTGAGATACGGCAGGATAATCGGCGTGGAGCGTCCTTTTCTGGCCGACCTGCTGCCGGTGGTGAACGGGATAATGGGCGGCGAATACAGGGAACTGATCGAACAAAAATCTGCCATAGAACAGATCATCTCGTTAGAAGAGGAACGCTTTCTGCAGGCGCTCGCCCAGGGCACTGAAATCCTCGACGGCGAGATCGAAAAGATAAAACGCTCGGGCTCCGGCACTTTCTCGGGAGAATTGGCGTTCCTGCTTTACGACACATACGGTTTTCCGCTGGAGCTGACCGAGGAAATCGCCGCCGAGGCCGGCGTCTCGGTCGTGCGCGCCGACTTCGACAGGGAAATGGAGCGTCAAAGGGAGCGCGCGCGCGCGTCGAGCAAACAGGCAGCCGCGGCAATGACGAAAAACGTCTTTACCGAACTCGCCGACAAATACGGCGCCACCCCGTTCGACGGCTACGACGCGGACAGTGTGAGCGCTGAAATCGTGGCGATAGTGGCGGACGGAGCGCTGAAGCGTGAGGCGGGCGAGGGAGAGGAAGCGCTTGTGGCACTTTCGCGCACGCCGTTTTACGCCGAACGCGGGGGGCAGGTCGGCGACATGGGGCTTTTGTCGTCCGACGGGACGCGTTTCGAGGTATCCGACACGACGCACCCGAGCGGAGACCTCGTAATCCACTCCGGCAGGGTGACGGCCGGAAAACTGTCCGTCGGCATGACGGTCGAGGCCGCGATAGACAGGGAGAGGCGCGACGCCATAAGGCGGCACCACACCGCGACACACTTGCTGCACGAGGCGCTCTGCCGCGTCCTGGGGCCTCATATCAGGCAGGCCGGTTCCTTGGTATCGCCCGATTTTCTGAGATTCGACTACAATCACTTCGCTCCCCTCACTAAGGAACAGACCGACGGCGTCGAACGGATGATATGCGCGCAAGTGCTGGCGGATATGCCGGTGACGACGCGAGTGATGAATTATACGGACGCCAGGAAACTCGGTGTCAAGGCGCTGTTCGAGGAAAAATACGGCGATGTCGTGCGGGTTCTCGACATAGAGGGTTTTTCGACGGAACTGTGCGGCGGCACTCATGTGAGCGCCACTGGACAGATTGGCCTCGTCAAGATTCTGAGGGACGAAAGCATAGGGGCAGGTGTGCGGAGGATAACGGCCGTCGCCGGGGCCGCGGCCCTGACTGTCTTTCAGGAGAGCGCCGAATTCGCGCGCTCGGTCTGCGAGGCTTTGGAGACCGATTCCCAGATGGCGTCGGTGAAGATCAAAGCCGTTCAGGAGGAAAATAAAGCACTGCTACGCAGAAACCAGGAACTGGCTCTCTCTGAGATGCTCTCCTCGGTAGGCGAAATCCTGAAAAAAGGAGTGCGTGTCGGCGATATCCTGCTGGTCGCCGCCAGTTTCAAGGGCGCGTCGCGCGACATGCTGCGCCGGATCGGGGACAGGCTGAAAGGACTGGAGAAGGATTGCGTCCTGATGCTGGCCGGAACCGAGGACGGCGCGGCGTCGCTGATATGTATGGCGTCGGACTCCGCCGTAAAACGCGGTGTGCACGCCGGGAACATGGTTCGGGAAATTTCCTCGATAATCGGTGGCAGCGGAGGCGGCAAACCGTCGATGGGACAGGGCGGAGGCGGCGACATACCGCGCC
>JAIRNC010000024.1 GCA_031258255.1 Synergistaceae bacterium | reverse complement strand
ATGAAGCTGACCGGCGTCGGGCAAGGCGCGCCGATCACGCTCCTGATGGGCTGTATGGGCAAGACAAACGCAATGGGGCGGCTTGACGCTGACAGGGACTGAAAAGGGAGGAGCGGTTTTAATGAGCGGGGATTTCAATATATCGCAAGAGGCGTACGGGAAGAAGTTCGTGGAGTACAGGGGCTTCACGTTTGACGACGTGCTGCTGGTGCCTGGTTTCAGCGAGGTGCTCCCGTCGCAGGTAGACCTAGGGACGTTTTTGACGGAGGAGATCGAGCTAAAGGCGCCGATATGCAGCGCGGCGATGGACACGGTGACGGAGGCCAGGCTCGCGATAGCCCTCGCGAGGGAGGGCGGCATCGGCATACTGCACAGGAACCTGCCCATAGAGGATCAGGCGCGCGAGGCGGACAAGGTGAAGCGCTCTGAGTCCGGCGTGATAGTGGACCCGTTTTACAGGTACCCGGAGGACAGCGTGAGCGAGGCTATGGCGCTGATGGCCCACTACCACATCTCGGGGGTGCCGATCGTGGATCACGACCTGCGCCTGGTCGGCATAATCACGAACCGCGACCTGCGGTTCATAACGGACTACGACCAGCCGATAGACAGGGTGATGACGAAGGAGAACATCGTGACGGCGTCGGTCGGCACGGATCTGGAGAGCGCCAAGAAAATCCTGAGCCGCAGGAAGGTCGAGAAGCTCCCTATAGTGGACGCGGACGGCAAGCTGAAGGGGCTCATCACCATCAAGGACATCCAGAAAGCTCAGGATTTCCCGAACGCCACCAAGGATTCCAAGGGCAGGCTGCGCGTCGGCGCTGCCGTAGGCACCGGGAGCGACACCATGGAGCGCGTTGAGGCGCTCGTAGCGTCGGACGTGGACGTGGTGGTGGTTGACACGGCGCACGGACATTCCTCCTCCGTCTTAAGGACGATCAAGGCGATCAGGGCACAATACCCGGACATCCAGCTGATCGGCGGCAATATCGCCACCCCTGACGCGGCCCGTGCACTGGTGGAGGCTGGTGTGAACTGCGTCAAGGTGGGCATCGGCCCGGGCGCGATATGCACCACGCGCATAATCGCCGGCATCGGCGTCCCGCAGCTCACAGCCGTCATGAACGTGTCGGAGGTGGCCCACGCCTATGGCTGCAAGGTGATAGCCGACGGCGGCATCCGCTACTCCGGCGACATCGTCAAGGCGCTGGCGGCCGGGGCTGACAGCGTGATGATAGGCTCGCTCTTCGCCGGCACGGAGGAGAGCCCCGGAGAGGCGGTCATCTACAAGGGGCGCTCGTTCAAGAGCTTCAGGGGGATGGGTTCCCTAGGGGCCATGAAGGGCGGCTGCAAGGACCGCTACTTCCAGGAGGGCGCTTCGGACGACAAGCTCGTGCCGGAGGGGATAGAGGGGCTCGTGCCGCACAAGGGCGGCCTGGGGGGCATTTTCTTCCAGATGGCTGGCGGAATAAGATCCGGCATGGGGTACGTGGGCGCGGCCAACATTCGCGAGCTGCACGAAAAAGCGCGCTTCGTCCAGGTGACGCCGGCCGCTATGAAGGAGAGCCACCCCCACGACGTGGTGATAACGAAAGAAGCGCCGAATTACGCTGTGGAGTAATCAGAGGGTTTGTATTATAATGCGGGCGTAGGCAGAGAGGAGGGATCCTTGCATCGTGGCGACTATAGGTCTTTCTGGAAGAGAGCGGATGATCGAATACGATTGCATTGGCCTCCTGCCTGGCCTTGAGGAAGACGTGCTCTTTGCCGACGTCCTCATTGAGGGTTCGGAGGAGTCTTACGTATCAGGGCTGGACGAGTGGTGGCCTGATTTCGTCTTCGACATGTTCCCGTAACGGATGCAACTTCACAGTAATATATGTTCGGTCAAAAATCCAGGCAGAGCAGCGCTTGGAGCGTCTGGGGGTAGAGACGGTGCTCTACGGCGTGAATCCTCGTCTCCAGCGCTTCTAACGTGTCGTTGCGTAGTATGGGGACTTCCTCTTGGGCTATGATCGGGCCGTGATCCACCAGTTCGTCCACGATGTGTATCGTGACGCCGGTGTAGCTGGCGCGGGCTTCGAACGCGTCCCTTATGGCGTGAGCGCCGGGGAAGGCGGGGAGGAGCGACGGGTGTATGTTCACTATCCTGCCCGGGAACCTGCGGACGAAATCACCGGACAGGATCCGCATGAAGCCGGCCAACACTATCCAGTCGGCGTCGGCCTGTTCTATAGCCTCCAGGATGGCGCGCTCGTTTACCTCGCGGGTCACGCCGGTGGTGTAGGGCGTAACGGCGGTACGGCAGCCGAATCCCACGGCGCGGCGCAGGCCGGGCGCGTCAGGGTTGTCGCTGATCACGACGGCTACGTCGGCGCGGAGGTCGCCCCTCCTCTGCGCCTTTATGATCTCGACCATGTTCGTCCCGTTGCCCGAGATGAGGATGGCCATCCGCTGCTTCTCCCTTTCAGCCACGTCGCAGCCCTTCGTCATCGCCCTGTGTTCACGGCCCTGCCTATCGCGGCCGGCGTCTCGCCCAGCTCGCTCAAAAATCCGATCAGCCTGTCTGAGTCCTCCTCCGGCACTATAAAGGCAAAGCCGATGCCGAGGTTGAATACGCGACGCATCTCGTCCTCCTGGACCCCCCCGCGTGAGAGCAGGGCAAAAACGCCGGGACGTTCCCAGGCGTCGTATTCTATCTGAGCTGACAGGCCCTCCGGCATTAGCCTGTTGATGTTGGCTTCCAGCCCGCCGCCTGTTATGTGCGCCATGCCGCGCAGGGAGAAAGCCTCTGTCTGGGCAGCGGCTGCCAGCGCTTGCCTCACGTAAATGCGCGTCGGGCGGATCAGAGCCTCGCCCAGGGTTTCCCCGCCCAGCTCATCCGGCGCGGAGTCTAGCGGCAGCTTCAAGCCGCCTTCCGTCAGAGCGAGCCTCGCCAGGCTGTAGCCGTTGCTGTGCAGACCGGAGCTTTTGAGGCCGATTATGACGTCGCCCTCGCGTATGCCGCTCCCGTCGATTATCATCCCGTCGTCCACGATCCCGGCGGCAAACCCGGCCAGGTCGAAACCGCCATCAGGGTAGATGCCTGGCAGCTCTGCCGTCTCGCCTCCCAAAAGGGCGCACCGGCTCATGGCGCAGCCGTCGATCACGCCCTCCATTATCTCGCCCGTCATCGCCGCATCCAGCCTGTCGCAGGCGATATAGTCGAGGAAGAAGAGCGGCGTCGCGCCGCAGGTAACGAGGTCGTTCACGCTCATGGCCACGAGATCCTGCCCGAGGCCCCTGTATATTCCAAGCGCTTTGCCAAGGAGGAGCTTCGTTCCGACACCGTCCGTGCAGGCCGCTATCGATCTGCCGCCGCCGATGCTGTGGAGGCCGCTGAATCCGCCAATGCCCCCTGATTTAGGCAGTTCGCCCGCCCGTCGGCTGAGCGCGCCCTTTATGGCCTCGACCCACGCGTCCCCGGCGCTGATGTCTACCCCGGACTCCCTGTAGTTCATGGGCGGCTTTTATCCCCGGAGAGACGCTTCCATATCTCCTCGTAAGCGCCCAGCACGTCCCCCAGGTCCTTGCGGAAGCGGTCTTTGTCCAGCCTGTCGCCGGTGGAGGCGTCCCAGAAGCGGCATGTGTCCGGCGATATCTCATCGGCCAGCAGCAGGTTGCCGGAGGAGTCCTTGCCGAACTCCAGCTTGAAATCGACCAGTATGACGCCCAAGGGCTCGAACAGCTTCTTTAATGCGTCGTTCACGCGCAGCGTTATCTCCTTTATCGACCTGAGCTCATCCTCCGTCGCCCAGCCGAAGAGGAGCGCGTGGTCCTCAGTCACGAGCGGGTCGCCCAGGGCGTCGTCCTTGTAGTAGAACTCCACCAGCGGGCGCGGGAGCCTTATGCCCTCCTCGATCCCCAGACGCTTGCAGAGCGAGCCGGTCGTGATGTTGCGCACGACCACCTCCAGAGGCAGGATCGTCACCATCACGGCGAGCTGGCGCAGCTCGTCTATTTTCTCTATGAAGTGCATGGGGATGCCCTTTTGGGCGAGGAAACCAAAGACCTCGCAGCTTATCAGGTTGTTGAGCCTGCCCTTGCCCGACATCTCCGCCCGCTTCTCCCCGTTGAAGGCAGTGAAGCTGTCCTTGTACTCGATTATCGTCTTGTCAGGATCTTCGGTGCGAAACAGCTTCTTCGCCTTGCCCTCGTATATTTGTTCTTTTTTGGTGTACACAGCCAAGCGAATCCCTCCAGAAAAGTGACGTCCCGCTTATTTTCACATAGCTAGCTCACGGAATCAAGAGCAAAGGGTTCGTTCAGTTTTCAACGAACTCCTGCCCCCGCTCTGCCTTCACGCTGAGTTTCGACTGGGCGAGCACCAGGTACTCCTCACCGTCGTCACCCGTTATCATGTCCACCGTGCCCGTCACCTCGACCCAGTCATCCTGCTTCGGCGCGGCCTGCCCGTCGTAGAAGAACTCGAAGCCAGCTACGCCGTCGTTGCCGCAGCAGCCTGGGCCGTAGCGGATTACGTAGCGCTCCGTCCTGCCGCTCTCCTCGTCTTTAAACTCGTCGTAGATGCCCTCCAGCCTGACTGTCCTTCCCATGTACTCCGCCGGGTTGAGGTATATGTCGTTGCACTGCTGGATGAAAAATTTATCCCTTATCTGGACGACCGGGCCGGGATTGGCGCGCGCCGGTGCCTTCACCTCCGCTAAAGGCGCCTGGCTTTCTTCCGGCACCGGCGGGCCTGGCGTCTCGGACGGGTCCGGCAGATCGGTCTCCTCGGGCTCGTCCCAGGCCGCCTCGTCCGATGCCCAGTCCGCGTAGCCGTCCCGCGGATAAGCCGCGTCGTCCCGGAAGATGCCATAGAGAGCGCCCCCGAGGAGAGGCAGGAGGAGAAGAGCGAGAAGGATTTTTTTCATGAATCGCGCCCCCTTAAATTTTGAGTCCTGCCCTGCCAGCCAGCGCGAACAGGATGAAGGCGGCAAGGTTCGCCACCACTATGCTGGCGCCGGCTGGGGTGGACACGCCGAAGGAGATGGCCATCCCTATGACGAAGCAGAGCACGGAGAGGACGGCCGCACATATCACGACGCCCCGGAAGCTCGAAAAGACCCGCATGGCGGTGAGCGCCGGGAAGATTATCAGGCTCGAGATCAGCATCGCGCCCATCATGCGCATACCGACCACTATCACCATCGCGGTCAGCCCCGCGATCAGCATGTTGTATTGCGAGGCGTCCGTGCCGGTCGCCTTTGCGAAATCCTCGTCGAACGTCACGGCAAATATCTTGTTGTACGACAACACGTAGAGGATGAGCACAGCCACGGCCACCGCGATGCTCAGGTAAACGTCGCCCCTGCTCAGGGCTAAGATGGCGCCGAACATGTAGTTGCAGACGTCGGCGTTCATCCCAGACGTCATGGAGACGACTATGACGCCGATAGCGAGCGCGCTGCTTGAAATGAGCGCTATGGCAGCGTCGCCCTTGATCTGCGAGCTTTCGCTTATGCGCAGGAGCATGAACGCCGAGAGGAGGACGACCGGGATCGAGACCTCCAGCGGCGCCAGGTTCAGCGACATGGCGATTGCCAACGCCCCGAAACCCACGTGCGAGAGGCCGTCCCCTATCATCGAGTATCGCTTCAGCACGAGGGTCACGCCCAAAAGCGCCGCGCACAGGGCGACTAAGATGCCGACCGCCATGGCGCGCAGTATGAAATCGTACGAGAGCAGCTCTACGAACAGCTCTATCAGGCTACTCATCGCCCGCTCCTCTCAAGCCTCTGTAAAAATCGGACGCCTCGTACTGCCCGGCGGGGCCGAAGAAGAGGGCTTTCTTTCGTAGATGCAGGATCTTGCTGGCACAGCGGACGGCGCTCTCCAGGTCGTGGGAGATCATCATGACCGTCCTCCCGTCCCGCCTCTCGCCTTCCAGCAGCTCGTACAGATCCGCCGCCATCGCCGGGTCTAGCCCCGCCACTGGCTCGTCGAGCATCAGCAGCTTGTCAGCCGCGGTAAGGGCGCGAGCCAGCAGGACACGCTGGCGCTGGCCGCCCGAAAGGTCCCGGTAAGACTTGCGTCTGAGGGGGGCAACGCCTAGGCGCTCCATGTTATGCTCCGCCAAGGCCTTGTCCTTCTTCCCGTAAAAGGAGAAGGGGCCGTGCCTGCCGCATCGCCCGGAGAGGACGACCTCGCCCACGTTCGCAGGGAAGTCGCTTCGGACGCTGGCCTGCTGCGGCAGATAGCCGATCTCTGATCGGCTCAGGCCATCGAACGTTATCTCGCCAGAGCTCGGTTTCAGCAACCCCAGGATGCACTTCAGGAGAGAACTCTTGCCAGAGCCGTTCTCTCCGACCACGCAGAGGCAATCCCCCGCTTCCACGTCAAATGAGACGCCGTCCACCGCGGCCTTGCCGTCATATGACACGCTGACGTTCCGGCAGCTTATCACTGGCAGGGGCCCTTTCTCAGATCCGAGACGTTTTTCCCCATCGTGCTCAATTTGCTGTCGATAACGGCCACTCCTCCCTTTGGCATAGACGAATTATTATCTCCCGCGCGTTTTATTTTGTCAAATTGCGCGAATCTGCCGCCAGCCGTGCTCAGGCGCTCTCCTGCATCCCGAACACCTGGCGGAGATACGCCATGAAGGTGGGGTCGACGCCCGTGGTCTTGCCCGGGGAATCGGAAATTTTGGCGACGGGCTGTCCGTTGCAGCCGGTCATCTTCATCACGATGTTGAGCGCCGGGATCGGCGTGTCGTTCGTCAGGTTCGTCCCGATGCCGAAGGAGGTCTGTATGCGCCCCTTGAAGTGCCGGTATATCGCTATGGCGCGCTTGAGGTTCAGGCTGTCGGAGAACACTAGGCGCTTCGTGCGCGGGTCGATGCGCAGCTTTTTGTAGTGAGCGATCACCTTCTCCCCCCATGCGTAGGGGTCTCCGGAGTCGTGCCGCAAGCCGTCGAAGAGCTTCGCGAAGTAAAGGTCGAAGTCTGCCAGGAAGGCGTCTACGCCTATCACGTCCGTGAGGGCTGTGCCCAGGTCGCCCCTGAACTCCTGCACCCACGCCTCCAGCGACGCCTTCTGGAAGTCGCGCAGCCGTATGCCGAAAGCCTGGAAGGCCTGCATGTACTCGTGAGCCATGGTCCCGACGGGGGCAATGCCAAGATCCTTCGCGAGGAGCACGTTCGACGTCCCCTTGAAGTGGTCGGGCAGTTCGCGGGCGAACGCGCTGACTACCTCCCTCTGCCACGCCCCGGAATATCGCCTCCTCAGGCCGAAGTCGAACAGGATGAACGGCGTCGCAGGGTCAGAGTCGGCGAGCTCGCGGCGCAGGTACTCCACCTTGCCCGCAAGGCGCGCCCGCGCCTCCTCCAGTATGCCATTCCGCCGCAATCTCCTGTAGTACAGCTCGCTCACGATGTAGAGTATGTAGATCTCGAACCCCATCACGTGGACGAGGGGGCCGGATGCGCGGATACACAGATAGGGGCCGTCGCTGCTTATCTCAACGAATCGCCGCTGAAAGCGGAACACGGTGAGGAAGTCGACGAAGTCGTCCTTTATGTAGGAGAGGCTGCTGAGGTAGTCCAGCTCGTCCTGGGTGAAAAAGAACGAACAGAGACGCCCGACTTCCCTGTCCACGTCGCGAGCCAGCTCCGCCAGCGGGTACTCCGGCTCGTTGCGGCAGAGGAACGCGTACTCGGCGCGCGCGCCTGGGTGGCTGTGCATAAGGGCCTGCCACATGCTGAACTTGTAGAGGTCGTTCTCCAAAAGACTCGTTACGATAGGCTTTTCATCCGCGCCGCCATTGTGAATGTCATGCATACTCAACGTCTCCTGTTCGCGTTTATTCGCTTCCCCACCCGCTCCGCATGGGTGCCATGTGTGTAATTATGAGCGTATCGCGAAATAAAGCAAGGGCGCGGGTGCGCCGCGTCACGCCACGCAAAAAAGAGGGGTGGGCGCGTGTGGCGCCCGCCCCTCTAAAATCTAAACCGGAATTAGCTCATCATCCAGTAGTTTATGAGCGTAGTGGCTGGCTGGAACCCGCC
>JAIRNC010000116.1 GCA_031258255.1 Synergistaceae bacterium | reverse complement strand
AACGTCCGCGCGCCGACCGCTACCTACGGATTATACCTTATCGTATCGTCCACGTTTGGCGCGTCTTCGCCGACACTGCTTCACGCTTGCCTCGCTCGCGATCCTCGGCATACCGGTAGTACACCGCGTTTGGCGCGCATTTGCCGGCACTGCTTCACGCTTGCCTCGCTCGCCGTCCTCAGCGTACCTTTAGTACGCTTCCGGGTGCTTGCGAGGCAATCCTTCGCATTGCCGACAAATCCGCGCCAAACGCCTCGTTCGGCAATCGCTTGCATTGGCACATGAAAGACGTGGAAAGCTAGCTCTATCGTGATATAATCGGATTCTGGTTCCGGCAGCGCTTATCCTGGAAAAACAAAACATGGGGGTGTTTTCTGAAATGGGAAAGATAGCGTGGGCGGCAGTGACGTTGGATAGTTCTGATTTTCGAAAACTTTCAGAGTTTTACGTAAAACTCTTGGATGGGAAAATAGTGCGTGAATTTGGCGATCACGGCCTGGCGGTCGGCGCCCCCGGGACGGAAATGCAGTTGAATTTTCAAAACGCGGAAGGTTACGAGCCTCCTGTATGGCCCGAGGAACCAGGCAAGCAGCAGCAAATGGCGCATTTGGATTTCTTAGTCGATGATCTTGAGGAAGCTGTAAGCCGAGCCGTTGAACTTGGAGCAAAAAAAGCGTCCCAGCAATTCATACAAGAAATAGTCGTGATGCTCGACCCTGCTGGACACCCGTTTTGCTTGATTCCCAGATAAAAATCGCTGATTTTCCTGGGCGTCCTGATATTTGACAATTATTACGGAAGAAAAAACAACGCGAAACTCGCCCTGACGCAGTACGTGATAATAGGCGCCGGGCTCGCCCTCTTCTACCTGACGCTTCTCGCAGCTTCCGAGCACATAGGCTTTACTGCGGCCTACGTCGCGGCAGCCGCCGTAAACGCCCTCATGATCGGCGGATATGTCGCGGCCGCCATGAGGGACGGGCGCCCCGCGATTTTCATAGATGTGGAAGTCTACAACAATTTCGTGAAGGCACGTGTTGCGGGGGTAGAGAGATGATAGGTTATTTTGACGGGGCGTCCAGGGGGAATCCGGGCAAAGCCGGTGCCGGCGCTTGCATATTGGACGACGGGGGCGCGGTCATTTGGGAGTGCGCCGAGTATCTGGGCGTAAAGACGAACAACGAGGCCGAGTACGCGGCGCTCCTCCGCCTGCTGGCCGAGGCTCGCTCGCGCGGCCTGGACGGGCTTGAGATAAAGGGTGACAGCAAGCTCGTGGTCTGCCAGGTCAACCGCCAGTGGAAGATAAACCTGCCGCACCTCAGGGCGCTCGCCGAGTCGGCGTGGCGGCTCATGGACGGGCTTGGAGTCAGGCTTTCGTGGATTCCGCGCGAGGGCAACAAACTGGCGGACGCGCTCTCGAACAGAGCTATCGACGAGAAGGGCGGGCTGGGCTCTTCAGGCGTCCCCACTTAAACCGGCCTTTGGCCAAAGCCCCTTTGAAATCAAAAAACTTGGCGTGACGCAGGGCAGGAATCAAGCCTGGCGGTCTTTCAGCCTCGCGTGGATCACGTCGGCGGCGTTGAAGGCCTTCTTTTCGCCGTCCGCGTCCAGGACGACGATAGCGCCTTCGTCGGATATGCCGACAGCCACGCAGTCTAAATCACCGTCCTCCGTGATGATCGTGACGGCGCGCCCGATAGTGCCACAGCGGGCCCTGTAAGACACCAGCAGCTCTGCCCTGCCGCTGGCGGTCTCTACGAGGGCGAATGCCCTGTCCAGCTCTTCAAGGACGGACGCCAGCAGCTCTGGCAGGTCGAAGGAGCGCCCTGTCAGAGCCAGGAGGGACGTGGGCGCGGGCCTTTTTTTGTCCAGAGGCGCAGGATCCGAGGGCCTGCTGTTGACGTTTATGCCGATGCCTGTCACAGCGTAGTCGATGTAATCAGCGCCGGCGCACTCGCAGAGGATGCCGCATATCTTGCGCTCGCCGGAGAGGACGTCGTTGGGCCACTTTATCGAGACGGATTCGGGGAGGAATTTCCGTAGTGCCTCGCACACGGCCAGAGAGGCCGCGAGGGAGAGCAACGGGGCGTCCTTCGTGGCGACGCGGCGGCGCGTGACCACGGAGAAGGTGAGATCCATGCCAGGGAGGGACTGCCACGACCTGTCCCGCCTCCCGCGCCCGGAGTTCTGCCAGTCAGTGACAAAAACGCTCCCGTCAGCAGCGCCGCGCCGCGCCGCCTCCTTCGCCAGGATCTGCGTGGACGGCGTCTCTGGCGTCGCGTTTATCTCGTGCCTCGCTGGCTCGCGCAAAAATTTTTTCGCCACCTGCCAGTCTATAGGTCTAAGGAACCGCTGATTAAATAACCTTTGGCTGCAATGAGCATCTTCGCCCGTTCCCTTCATGGCAGCCGCAAAAATGGTCCTGGGCGTAGCTCTGCTACGCCTGTGGCCGTTTTCACGGATGCCATTTCGGGAAGCGGACGAATCTGCTCCATTTCGCTCAAAGAACATTTAATCAGCGATTCCTTAAATCCTTCTGAGTTTTCCACGCATACCGCCTCATCGCCAGTCATTTAGCAAATTCACGCCAACGCCCTTTAAGGGGCGGCGTTTCGGTAGATGTCGTTCCCTGACGAGTCGATCGCCACTATGGCGGGAAAGTCCTCCACTTCAAGCAGCCTTATCGCCTCGGTGCCGAGTTCCGGGAAGGCGATGACGCTGGCGCTTTTGACGCTTCTGGAAATAAGCGCGCCGGCGCCGCCCACGGCGACCAGGTACACCCCGCAGTGAGTCGTTATGGCGCGCCGCACCTCATCGCTTCTCAACCCCTTGCCTATCATCGCTTTGAGGCCCAGCCGTATCAGCGTTGGCGAATACGCGTCCATGCGCCCGCTCGTGGTAGGCCCGATAGAGCCGATGGCAGCCCCGGGCCTTGTAGGGCTAGGCCCAGCGTAGTACACGATCTGGCCGGCGAAATCGAAGGGCATCTCTCCCCCGCGCTCCGCAATCTCAAACATGCGCTTGTGGGCGGCGTCCCTCGCCGTGTATACGACCCCGCTGATCAGCACCCTGCAGCCAGCGGCGAGCCCCCTTATGACGCTGTCGGAGAGGGGCGTCGAGATTTTCTTTTCAGTGCCTTTGCCCGCGCTCACTTGAAATCCCCCTCTACAGGCGCGCCGTGCCGTGCCTCGTGGAATGACAGCCGATGTTGACAGCCACCGGGAGGCCCGCTATGTGCGTGGGGTATGGCGCTATAAAGACAGCCAGCGCCGTCGTATGCCCGCCGAGGCCTGCAGGGCCTATGCCAAGCGCGTTTATGCGGCCCAGCAGGTCGCGCTCCGCCTCGTCCCAAAACGCGTCAGGATTCGGGCTGCCCACGCTCCGAAGGAGTGCCTTCTTCGCCAAAAGGCAGGCGTAATCCATCGTCCCGCCGACCCCTACGCCCACCACTATCGGCGGGCATGGGTTCGGCCCGGCCTTCCTGACGGTCTCGACCACGAATTTTTTGACCCCCTCCAAGCCATCTGACGGCTTAAGCATGGAGAGCGCGCTCATGTTCTCACTGCCAAATCCCTTTGGCGCGACGGTTATCGAAAGCGAGTCACCCGGCACGATGTCGTAGTGAATGACGGCCGGCGTGTTATCCTTCGTGTTGACCCTGGCTACGGGATCGGAGACGACGGACTTTCTCAGAAAGCCGTCCTCGTAACCGCGCCTAACCCCCTCGTTTATGGCGTCCGTGAGCGACCCTGCGACGTGAACGTCCTGCCCGATCTCAACGAACACGACGGCCATACCCGTGTCCTGGCAGAGCGGCAGCGCGCCCTCCGACGCTATCGCCGCGTTTTCGAGCAGGTCGTCCATCACGCGGCGGGCAAGCCCGCCATCCTCGGCGTCCCTTGCCCGCTTGAAGGCTTCCGCGATGTCGGGCGCGATGTCATAGTTCGCTTCCACGCACAGGCGCGCTACGGCCACGGACACCAGCGACGCGTCTATCTCCATCATCTTTCACCTCTTTCATTCTGAACAACCCCGTAATTATATCCATAAGCTCCCTGTATGCAAAGCGAAGAATGGGCGATATGGCGCAATGACGGACATAGGTGAAATTCGCTTGCTCAAACGGCCTTCTGTTGATAGAATCATGCAATCGCGGTGAGCTCTCTAGAGCTTCAGCTTCACCAAACCTAAGGGGAGGAATTTTAAATGGCTATAGCGGTAGTGGATCAGGACACTTGCATCGGCTGCGAGGCGTGCGTGGGGGTTTGCCCGACGAGCGCGATCAGCGTAAGCGACGGCAAGGCTTCCGTGGACGGTGATACCTGCGTCGAGTGCGGCGCTTGCGTTTCCGCCTGCCCAGTCAGCGCTATCTCTCAGTAAACGCGCGGATCAAGCCCCCGGTCGCGTTTGGCCGGGGGTATTTTTTTGCGGGCGCGCCGCGTCTCGCGTATTACCCTATGACTTCCTTGTAGACGCGCCTGAAATTGCCGCCGATTATCTTCTGTACGCTCACGTCGCTGTAGCCCTTCCCCAGGAGGACGGCGACGAGATCCGGCAACTGGCTGTGATCCTTTATCACGTCATAGGTCTCGATGGAAGACGGCCCCTCGTAAAAATTCGCCAATCCATCGCAGCAATCCAGCCCAAGCCCGACGTGATCCTCCCCTGCCAGCCTCACTATATGGTCTATGTGCAGGGCGAGGTCAGCCGGGCCGATGCCGCGCCCCTCTCTCCCGCTCACGAACGCGCTGCACCCGTTCATGCCGATTACGCCGCCACGGGACGCCACAAGCCTTATCTGCTCGTCCGTCAGGTTCCTTTTGACTGGCACGAGCGCGCGGCAGTTCGAGTGGGACGCGATAAAGGGCTTCTTCGTGAATTCCGCCAGGTCGGCGACGCCCTCGTCGTTCAAGTGGCTGATGTCGATGAGCATCCCAAGGCGCTCGGCTTCCTCGATCAAGTCGATCCCGAACGGCGTCAGCCCTCCCTTGCGCCCCTCCCGCTTCGGGCTGAAAAAACACCCGTCCGCGGCGTAGTTCCTCCTGCTCCAGGCGACGCCCAGGGCGCGGACGCCCAGGCGGTAGAATACCTTGAGCAGCGCCGGGTCATTCCCAAGCGGATCTGATCCCTCGAACGAGATAAGTATGCCGACCTTGCCGGAGGCGTTCGCTCGGTCAACCTCCGCCATGCTGGCGCAGACCGCCATCTCCTCCGGCTGCTCCTCTGCCTCCGAGATGAGTGCGGATATCTGATCCATAGCCTTTCGGAGTCCCATCTCAGGGAGCTGCCAGGAGTGTATGAAAAGAGACGAGACGACGCACTTCCATCCACCGGCCCTTATGGGCTTCACGTGCCTGGCGGACCAGACGAAGCGGTCGCCACGCTCCCTCCTGTCGTCCATATCCATGGCCAGGTCAAAATGGGCGTCCATCGCGAAGGACTCCCGGATCAGCTCAAGCGCCCTCTCTTTGAAAGAATCCATGAAATTGAACGCCCCCTTTACTTCGCTTTGCCCTGGTTCGCCACGGCGGCCGCCGCTTTGGCTACGGCATCCGCGTCGCCAAGGTATCTATGTGACAGCGGCCTCATGTCGCCGTCCAGCTCATAGACGAGGGGTATGCCAGTCGGGATGTTGAGTTCCAGCACGGCATCCTCGGACATATTGTCGAGGTATTTCACGAGTGCGCGCAGGCTGTTGCCGTGCGCGGCAATGATAACCCTTTTGCCTGATTTTATCTCCGGCGTGATCACGTCGTTCCAATAAGGGATGGCGCGCGCTACGGTATCCGCGAGGCACTCGCCGGCGGGAAGTTCGCCCTCGGACAACCCGGCGTATCTCGGGTCCTTCCCCGGATGGCGGTCGTCGTCCCTGTCCAGCAGCGGCGGGCGTGTGCTGTAGCTGCGCCGCCATATCTTCACCTGGTCGTCTCCGTACTTCTGCGCCGTCTCGGCTTTGTTGAGGCCCTGGAGCGCGCCGTAGTGGCGCTCGTTCAACCGCCACGACTTCGCGGTCGGCAGCCACATCTCGTCCATCTCCTCCAGCGCGAGCCACAGCGTCTTTATCGCGCGCTTCAGTACGGAAGTGAACGCGAGGTCGAAAGAAAAACCCTCGCCCTTAAGGAGCCGCCCGGCAGAGACCGCCTCGTTTGCGCCCTTTTCCGAAAGCGGGACGTCCACCCACCCCGTGAACTTGTTCTCCTTGTTCCAAGCGCTCTCCCCGTGTCTCAGCAAAACGATCTTATACATCACAACAACGCCTCCAGCTCATTTAGAATCGCCGTCAGTATATATGAAACTGATTTCGCGGTAAACACGCACGAAGCACAGACCAAAGGCGCAATGCAGAATGCAGAAGGCGCAAGCGCGCAACTGCGCAACTTGACAACAGTGCGACGCGTGGTAGAATAATCCACGTCTTATCTGGGGCTGTAGCGCAGTTGGGAGCGCGCTTCCCTCGCACGGAAGAGGCCGTCGGTTCGAATCCGATCAGCTCCACCAA
>JAIRNC010000110.1 GCA_031258255.1 Synergistaceae bacterium | reverse complement strand
CTCATCGCGATAAAGGACCGCCCCGTCTACATGCGGCTCGACATGAAGGAGCACATAACCCGCACGCCGAAGCGCTCGCCTTTCCTAATGAACATCCGCATCGGAGCGGACAAGGACGGAAAGATCGTGGGCGGCGAGCACAGGTGGTTCGTCGATCACGGCCCGTACTCCGAGTCGAGCCAGGACCTCATGAACAAAGGCATACAGTTCTTCCTTGCGCCCTACGACGTGGACAACCTCAAGGGCACGGGCTACACGGTATTCACCAACCATCGCTGGTCGGCCGCTTTCCGCGCTTACGGCGGGCCGCAGACCTACTGGGGCGGTGAGACGGCGGTAGACATGCTCGCCCACGAGGTCGGCATGGATCCGTTCGAGTTCCGCGTCAAGAATGTCATGAAGGATGGCGGCCTCTCCCCGAGCGGCCAGCACTTCGAGGTGTACCCGTTCCCGAAGATGATAGAGAAGGCGCGCCCAATCTACGAGGAGTTCAAAGCCGACGCCGCTAAGAAGAACAGCGCCGGCGACGGCACGGTCAAGTTCGGAGTGGGCGTCTCGTTCGGCATTTACAACTCCAACGACGACGGCGCGGACGAGGCCGGCAACGGGGTAGAACTCACCAAGGACGGCGTGACGGTCTACAACACCTGGGAGGATCACGGGCAGGGCGCGGACATGGGCACCGTCGGCACGGCACACGAGGCCTTGAAGCCACTTGGGATCGACCCAAGAAGGATAAAGCACGTGTCGAGCGACACGGCGAAGACGCCGAACAGCGGGGCCGCCGCCGCGAGCCGCTGCCAGAACATGGTCGGCAACGCCATCATCATGAGCTGCAACATGCTGCTGGACGCCATGAGGAAGCCGGACGGCACCTACCGCACGTATGACGAGATGGTGCAGGAGGGCATACCGCTGTACTACGAGGCGACATACAAGACCCAGGTCAGGGACAACGACGGGAACGTGGTGGAGTGTTCCGGCAACGACCCGGAGACCGGCATGGGGTATCCGTTTATGTCGCACATGTTCGCGATCAACATAGCCCAGGTCTCCGTGAACACCCAGACCGGCAAGGCCCGCGTCGAGCGGTTCGCCCTGGTGGGCGACGTTGGGGTCATCTGCAACTTCCTGGTCGTGGACGGGCAGCAGTACGGCGGCATAGCGCAGGGCATAGGGCTGGCCCTGACCGAGGACTTCCTGGACGAGAACAAGTACAACAACCTCGTCACGTGCGGGTTCCCCTATCCCAAGGACATCCCGGACGACCTGAGGCTCGTCCACGTGGAGACGCCCCGCCCGTTTGGCCCATTCGGTGCGGCGGGTACAGGGGAGATGCCGCTGGCGTCCCCACACGCCGCGATCTGCAACGCCATATTCGCCGCCTGTGGCGCTCGGATCAAGGCGCTCCCGGCGACGCCGGATAAGATAAAGGCCGCACTCGCGAAGTAAGCCAAAGCCATGTGATAAGAGGACGCCGCGGAGGAATATGATCCTGCGGCGTCTTTTGTTTTACAGATGACGTGATATCATCAGCAAAGAAAGCTATAGAGAGGAATACACCAATACAGGGGGGGATTTCGGATGAGGGAGAGGAACTGGGGCAAGGTCACGGACATCGAGACGCTGGACGCGTCAGCGCTCGCGCCGAATATAACGAAGCGCAACATTTACGCGCCCGATTCTTTCTGGGACGACTACGTCATGAGGCATTTCATCGTCCCGGAGGGTTCGGAGGTTCCAACGCACTCGCACGAGTGGGATCACCTGACGCTGTCGCTTGGCGGCCACGGCGAGGTCGAGGTCGACGGCGAGCACTACGACCTGGAGAACGGCAACTGGGCCAGGGTGCCGGGCGGCACGAAGCACACGTTCCGGAACATCGGCAAGGGCGATTTCACCTTCCTCTGCATAGTCCCCACTCGCGGCGACCCCCACGCGAAGAAGATCAGCATGAGGGCGGAGCGCAAAAGGAGGAAGGAGGAGCAGGAGAGTTCGTAGGGCGCGCGCCGGCGTTTGACGCGTCATTGCCGGCACTGCTTCACGCTTGCCGCGCTCGGGGACGCAGGTGATTATTTTAGCGCGTCCGCACCGACAATGACGAGCCAGACAGACGGACACCAGGCATTTCCCGCGGGCTGTCGCCGGAGCGCGGGAAATGCCGACTGCCATAGCAGCCGGGCAAAAGGGCGTCAATTCATGAGTTCGCGTATCTTCTCGACGGGCAGATCCGCGCTCTTCGCGATTATATCCGGCGAAACTCCGTTAGCCAGCAGATTGCGCGCGACTTCGAGTTTGCCTTCGATCTTGCCTTTTTCGATGCCTTGTTCGATGCCCTTCTCAATCCCGACCTTGGTGTAATATTCCTCCGCTATGGATACGTACACGATTTTACCCTCCCTTTCGAGCTGTCCTTGATATTCCCTGAACTTCGCCTTAAGTCTCTCGTCCTTCAGATTCGTTATCCTCTCCATAAACAGCATGAGCCTACGCTTGTCGTCCATGCCCCATCCGCGTTCGGCGAGAAGCCCGGTGGCCGTCCGCAGATAATTGTATTTCTGGATCTCCTTCCTGCTCCGGAGCGCGTGTTTCGCCGCGTAGAGGAAAACGTCTACGGGGTTCTCGCTCGACGTGAGCTCGTCGTCGTCCAGCTCGGAGAGCACGAGGTTATTGTACTCGTAAACCGTCCTAGTGCCATAGCGGCTGTGCGAATAATACGAAGGCTCTCCCTTGGGGCGTCTATCCGTGATTATCGCTACGGCTGCCAGTTCGCGCCTGTAATGCCCGTATATGAGACATTTGTAAAAATACATCCTCTCGGGCAGATCGCCGCCGCCGCTGGACGATTGTATCTCAAAGTG
>JAIRNC010000101.1 GCA_031258255.1 Synergistaceae bacterium | reverse complement strand
GGCGGTCAAGCTGGCAAAGCGCATGTCGAAATCGCACAAGCCGCTCGTGGTGGCCTGCGACCTCCGTCGCCCCGCCGCCATAGATCAGCTCCGCGTACTGGCTGACAAGGCGGGCGTCGCGTTCTTCGGGCCTGAGCCTGGCGAGCGGGATTCCCTGGCAGTGGCGAGGAAGTCCCTGCCTTACGCGGCGGATCACCTCTGCGACATGATCATACTCGACACAGCGGGGCGGCTCCAGATCGACGACGACCTCATGGCCGAGCTCGATGCCATGAAGCGCGACGTCCCGCCGCACGAGATACTGCTCGTGGTGGACTCGATGACGGGGCAGGAAGCCGTGGAGGTCTCCAGCGCCTTCAACGAGAGGCTGGGCCTCTCCGGCGTGATCCTGACGAAGATGGACGGGGACGCGCGCGGTGGCCCCGCGCTTGCCGTAAGGGCCGCGACCGGCGTACCCGTGAAGCTCGTGGGCACCGGGGAGAGGGTCGAGGACCTGGAGGTCTTTGACGCGCGGCGCATGGCCTCCCGCATCATGGGCATGGGCGACATGGCCGGCCTCATGGAGAAGCTGGAGCAGTCGACCACGGACATAGACGCCGAGCGCGTGGCCGAGAGCTTCAAGAAGAACAGGTTCACCATGGACGACATGCTGCTCCACCTGGAGCAGGTGAAGAAGCTGGGCCCCCTCGACAAGGTGCTGGAGATGCTCCCCATACCGGGGGCGTCAAAGGCCCTCAAGGGCGCGAACGTCGATATGTCCCGGCTCAAGTACTCGGAGGCTGTGATCAGGTCGATGACGAGCAAGGAGCGCAAGAACCCTGAAATAATCAAGGGCAGCAGACGCAGGCGCATAGCCCAGGGCTCCGGCACTAGCGTCCAGACGGTGAACCAGGTGTTGGCGCAGTACGAGCAGATGAAGGCGATGATGAAGTCGATCGGCAGGATGAACCCGAAGTCGTTCAAGATGGCCGGCGCTTTGAAAAATTTGTTCAAGTGAGAAGCAGCACATATTACTGGAGGTGTGTAATAACAGATGGCAGTTCGTATACGTTTGTCCAGGCACGGAAAGAAAAAGGCCCCGTTTTACCGGCTGGTGGTGGCGGATTCGCGCTCGCCCCGGGACGGGCGCTTCATCGAGATGATAGGGACGTACAACCCCATGACGGATCCGGCGGACGTCAGGGTTGACGAGGAGCGCGCGCTGCACTGGCTCGAGGTCGGCGCTACCCCGTCGGACACGGCTAGGGCGCTCCTGAGGAAGGTCGGCGTCTGGGATCGGTTCAACGAGAACAAAGCCCCCAAGACGGGAAACACGTGTGAGGCCGGATAGGCCGGACGGATCAAAATGCCAGATTACGGCAGTATCGTAGAGAGCATAGTCAAGAGACTCGTCAACCAGCCGGACAAGGTTGCCGTCGCCAGCGAGCGCAACGAGGGCGGGGCAGTCATGGTGACGATATCGACCGCTCCTGACGACGTGGGCCGCGTCATTGGCAAGCGCGGGATCACGATCAACGCCATAAGGCTCGTGGCGAAGGCGGCCGCCGTAAAGCCGGGCGAAAAAGTGGATGTCGACCTCTCCTGACGCCTCACAGGCGACAAGCCGCGTTCGGATAGGCAAGATAGTGGGCGCCCACGGCGTGAGCGGTACGCTGCGCATACACCCGCTGACGGACTTCCCGGAGCGCTTCCTGGACATGGAGCGGCTTTACGTCGAGAAGCCAGGCAAGCCGCCGCGCGAGCTTGAGGTTCAGAGGGCTTCCTCCCACGACGGCAAGGGGCAGATACTCGTAAAGGCAACCGGGGTAGAGGATCGCGACGAAGCCGAGGCGCTTTCTGGCTGGTTCGTGACTGTTTTGCCGGAGGAGAGGGTCGCCCTGCCGGACGGGGAGTACTGGATAGACTCACTCATCGGCCTCAAGGCCGTAGACGCGCTGAGCGGCGATTGTCTCGGCGTCGTGGAGGATGTAATGCCCACCGGCGGCAACGACGTCTACCTGGTCAGGACGGCGGAGGGCGATGTCAGGATGATCCCGGCCATAGGCGACGTGGTGAGGGAGATAGACATAAGCTCCGGCGTGATGAAAGTCGCCCTCATAGAGGGCCTATGGGACTGAGCGAGGACGTGGCCAGGATCTCCGTCATAACGGCGCTCCCGGAGGCAGTCAGGGATTTTCTCGGGGCGAGCGTGCTGGGGAGGGGGATCGCCTCCGGCAAGCTGGAGGTTTCGGTGGTCGACATAAGGGATTTTTCGAGAGGGGCGTATCGCCAGATAGACGACTACAGCTTCGGCGGCGGCGGGATGGTGCTGATGCCCGGCCCGCTCGAGTCAGCCCTCGAATCCGTGGCAGGGCGCGATGAGCGCTGCGTCGTCTACCCGACCCCGCAGGGCGTGCCGCTCCATCAGGAGATGGTGGAGGATCTGTACAGGGCCTCCGTCGCGAAGCGCCTCGCGATAGTGTGCGGACACTATGAGGGCGTGGACGAGCGCTTCGTGGAGCGCAACGTCGACGTGGAGTTCTCCATCGGGGATTTCGTCCTGACGGGCGGGGAACTGCCGGCGATAGCCCTCATAGACGCGATATCCCGCCTCGTCAAGGGCGTGGTGGGCAAGGAGCGGGCCGTCGAGGAGGACTCCTTCTTCTCTGGGATGCTGGACTGCCCGCACTACACTAGGCCGTCTGATTTTAAGGGATCCTCCGTCCCCGAGGCGTTGCTCGGAGGCGACCACGCCGCGATAGAATCCTTCCGCAAGGAGGAGGCTGTGAGACGCACGATATCCCGGCGGCCTGACATGATCGCAAGGGCCGGCATCATGCCCTATCTCAGGAAGGGCGCTTACGTCCTGCTGCTCCATCACCCGGTGCTGGACAAAAACGGCATGAAGAGCACGACCGCCATCACAGGGATGGACGTGCACGACATATCGAGGGCTTGCCGGACTTACGGCGTCAAAAAGTATTTCGTCGTGACGCCCCTCGCGCCTCAGCGAGAGATGGTGAAGAAGATAGCGTCTCACTGGATTACCGGCTACGGGGCGGCGTTCAACCCCGACAGGAAAGAGGCGATGGGGCTCGTCAAGACATGCCCGTCCCTTGAGGGCGCGCTAGGCTGGATAGAGGAGCGCGAGAAGGCCTCTCCCTTTACCATCGCGACCACGGCAAGGCACGGCGCGGGCGGGGCGCACTGGAGCGGCGTCAAGAGACGGCTGCTGGAGATGTCCCGCCCTGCGGTATTCATATTCGGCACAGGCTCCGGCCTCCACGAGGAGGTCCTGTCGCGCTCGTCGGTCGTGATGAGTCCGGTATCGGGCGGCAAGGGGGATTACAACCACCTGTCGGTCAGGAGCGCGGTCAGCGTGGTTCTGGACAGATTTTTCGGTTTCAGATGATTATCAGGGAAACACCGATGAAAGGAGCAAGGACATGATAGACCCGAGGATTGCACTTATTGAGAAGCGTTACAGCAAGCAGGACGAGACGATACCGGCCTTTCGCGCCGGGGACACTGTCAAGGTCCACGTCAAGGTAAAAGAGGGCAACAGGGAGCGCATCCAGATCTTCGAGGGCGTAGTGATCGGGCGTATGCACGGCGGGATTCGCGAGAACTTCATCGTGCGCAAGATGTCCGGCGGCGTAGGCGTCGAGAGGATCTTCCCGCTTCACTGCCCGACGATAGACAAGATCGAGGTGACGCGCTTGGGCAAGGTAAGGCGCGCGAAGCTCTACTACCTCCGCAAGCTGAGCGGCAAAGCGGCCAGGATCAAGGAGCGCAGATAACGGGGCGGCTGGGCTGGAACCGCTTTTCCCCTGACGGAGGACGATAAGGCCGCCGCACACGCCGCGGCCTTCAGATGGAGGATTGGGTATGGATAAGGTTCATAGCTTGATCGACTCTGATTTTGACGCGCTGGTGGAGGACCTGGCCGCGCTTTTGAGGATCCGCAGCGTGTTCGAGGAATCCTGCCGGACTGACGAACACCCGTTCGGGCAGGATGTTACGGCCGCCCTTGACAAGTTTCTGGAGATCGCCGCGCAGCTTGGCTTCAGGACGAAAAACGTGGACAACATGGTAGGCTACGCCGAGATCGGCAGCGGCCCGCTCTTCGGCGTTTTAGCGCACCTCGACGTAGTCCCGGAGGGCAAGGCGGAACTGTGGCGTTTCCCCCCTTACGGCGGCGTGGTGTCGGACGGGAAGCTGTACGGGAGAGGCACTACGGACGACAAAGGCCCGGCGGTCTCAGCGCTGTACGCGCTCAAGGCACTGCGCGACTCAGGAGCGGCGCTCAGCCGCAGGTTCCGCCTCATCGTCGGGCTGGACGAGGAGAGCGGCTTTCGTTGCATCGAGCGCTACAAGAAAACGGAGGAGATCCCGGAGGCCGGCTTCTCGCCTGACGCCGACTTCCCCGTCGTGAACGGGGAGAAGGGCACGATCCGTTTCACATTGAGCAAGGCCGTGGGCGGGCATAACGCAAAGGGCCTGCCGGAGCTGGTCTCACTGAGCGGCGGGACGAGGGTCAACGTCGTGCCGGACGAGGCGAGGGCCTTCTTCAAGGGCGCCGGCGCCGGGAACCTGGAGAAAATCTTCCTCCCCGTGGGAGCTTCCGTGACGAACGAGGGCGGCGGCGTCCTGGTCGTCATAAACGGGGTCGCCGCCCACGCTATGGAGCCATGGAAGGGCGAGAACGCGATCTACAAGTTCCTGTCCCGCGTGGACGAGCTGGATTTCGGGCCGGCCTCCGTCCACGCCGAACTTCTGAAACTGCGGGGGCTGTTTAACGGGGAGACCACGGGGGAAAGCCTCGGGATCGCCTGCCGTGACGACATATCCGGGCCGCTTTCCTGCAACCTGGCCATCATATCCTTGGGCGGCGGCCGCCTCACCGTGAAGTGCGACGTGCGCTACCCCGTCACGGCCGACGGGCAATCCGTGCTGGACGGGATAGCGTCCGCCGCGGAGAGGATAGGCTGGGAGCTCGAGATACTGGAGAGCAAAAAACCGTTATACGTTCAGCCAGACTCGGATCTCGTGCGCACATTGCTGGACGCCTACGAGGCAGTGACGGGCGAGCGCGGCGAGCCGTTCTCCATAGGCGGCGGCACGTACTGCCGCGCGATGCCGAACGCCGTGTCGTTCGGCGGCCACTTCCCCGGGGAGGAAGAGCTGGCCCACCAGGCGAACGAATACGTCACGCTGGACTCCCTGCGGAAGATGACTCACGTGTACGCGGAGGCCTTGGCGCGTTTCAACGGGAATATCTGACAGCCTGAAAAATTAATTGAAAGTCCGCGTCCCGGCTGGCGCTTTCGGCTATAATAAAGCCAGAGCATTTCACAGCCCGACCCTTTAGGAGATGATCTAGTGGTTTTTACCGATGCGCTCCGGGACGAGACGACACAATCTTCGACAGACAGACAGACAGACAGACAGACAGACAGACAGACAGGAGCCTTTACTATGAGGCCGTCCTTTCGGTTTTTTGTCTTTCTCCTGGCACTGTTGCCTTCAGTCTTAATTTTCCCGAGTAATCTGCTTGCAGCCACGATAACTGTGTCAAGCCTGAACAGTGGCGGGTCTATATCGCTCTCAAACAACGGCGAAGTGGTAACGGTTACAGGAACAGACCAGATCAACGCACTGGGCTGGAATACACTTAAGGCGTTATCCGGTTACTCATTTTCGCTTGTATTAAGCAACGGGCAGACCAGTATTCCGAATTATGCGATGGATGTCAATACATATATTACCTCGTTCACCGCAGACAGCGTGACCTCGATTGGCAATAATGCATTTCGCAACTGTACGAGCCTGACATTAACGAGCCTACCGTCCGGGCTGACCTCGATTGGCTTGGGTGCGTTTGAGTTCTGTACTAGCCTTGCGCTGACGAGCCTACCGTCCGGGCTGACCTCGATTGGCAACAGTGCGTTTCAATCCTGTACTAACCTTGCGCTGACGAGCCTGCCGTCCGGGCTGACCTCGATTGGCAACAGTGCGTTCTCTTTCTGCCAGGGCCTGACGCTGACGAGTCTGCCGGGCGGCCTGACCTCGATTGGCGACTATGCGTTTCAATCCTGTACTAACCTTGCGCTGACGAGTCTGCCGTCCGGGCTGACCTCGATTGGCGACGGGACATTTTTCGAATGTACGAGC
>JAIRNC010000040.1 GCA_031258255.1 Synergistaceae bacterium | reverse complement strand
CATACCGGCAGGAGCAACCGTGAAAATAGACGGGCCCGCTACGGCGGAATCCATAACTTTCAAGGCGCCTGATGGCAACGGGACTGCCGATAATACAGTGCTTGAAATCAACGCCGTGCTGACCCTTGGAAATGCCGCTTCTACCGCTATTGATACCAACCTAGTGAAAATTACCGCCGAGCACGGTGTCGACATCACTGGCAATGACACCATCGGGAGCATAGTCATTACGGATGATAACGCTTCCGATCTTGTCAGAGAAGTCTCCGTGGCGGCCAAGAAGACGCTGACTATCGGAGTCCCGGTAAGCGGAACGGCCAGCTTCGTGACGACGCTGAAAAAGACTGGCACCGGTACGCTGGTACTCGAATCTGACAATGACCCAACATTAGCGCCGATCATCGACATCGGCGCCGGCACCGTCTGCCTCACGGATCCCGCTCAGGCACTGTCAGGCGCAAACGGGGTAATAGCTGTCGGCAACAGCGCCACGCTGATCCTTGACGGGGACTTCGCGCTTAATGCTCAAAATCTTGGCCAAGCCGTATCCATCGGTGGCTCCAAGTCGAAGGTGGTCATACCGGCGGGAGCCAAAGTCACCACGACAGGAAACGCCGCTACTTTCACTGGCGGCGCTGTGGGCTGGACGCTGGATGTATCCGGCTCTCTGACGATTAACAGCACTGCCGGTAGCGCTTTCGCGAGCGCTCCCTCTGTAACGGTCGGGGAGGACGGCGTCCTTACTGTAGGGGGTTCGACGGCTGAGACGGTCAACAACCTCACGGGCAACGGCAGCGTGACGCTGACTACAGGTCTGACTGTAGCCCCTGTCGCTGGTACGCCAGATTTTGAGTTCGCAGGGGTCATATCCAGTGTGATAAACGCCACCGGCGGCCTGACCTACGAAGTTGGGGCAGGAGCGACGACCGCCTTCACGCTCAGCGGCGAGAACGAGTACACCACTGACACCGTCGTTGCCGACGGGACGTTGGTTCTGACGGCAGGCAATACCATCTCGCCGAACAGCGAAGTGGAGCTGGGTAGTGCGGGTAATGCCTCAGGGACGTTGAGCGTCACCGAAAAGAACAAGAAGGTCGTGCTGCAGAACGCCATCACAACAGTTGGCAACGGCACCGCCCACGCGATCAATGTCCCTAAGGGCATCACGCTTGAACTCACCGGAGATCTGACGTTTGCGGGCGGGACTAATACACCGGCCAAGACAGGCGACGGCCAGCTGATCCTCAACGGGACTGTCACCGATAGCGCTGGCGGCGCATTCACCGTCAACAGGGGTACGCTGACGATCGCTGGCACTGGCGCGGAGGGCATGGCCATCACGGTCAACCAGCTGGGCAAGCTCGGCATAGAGACCAACCCCACGACCTATCACCCCGGCACCGGGAATACGATCACCTTTGCCCAGATAGGCGCGACGTTAGTGGCGGACGTGACCAGCGTCAACAAGTTTGACGGCGACAAGACCGGTACGCCGTATCTCACCGTCAACGGCGATACTGATATTGACACTCCCGGCGCCACCAGCATCACAAGGAGTGTGTACATCTACCTCAGGCACGAGGCCAAGGTCCTTGAGAAAGACCGCTTCATGGTGCTCGCGGCTAACGCCGATGTCGCCTCGTTGGCCAGCAGCGAGTTCGTAGTGGTCGACAAAGACGGCAACGCCAACAAAAACTTTGTGGTAGAGCATTACAACACCGCGCCTTACACAAACGCGCTGCTGGTGAGGGCCGTCGCTGACGAAGACCCCACGCCGGCGGAGCCTGAGGAGCCGGGGCCCGTCACGCCAAGCTTCACCCCGGCGTACGACGGCGCGAACGTGAAGCTCACGTTTACCGCGGATCCGACGGGCGCGGCGTACAAGATCATCCATACCACGACGGGGACGACCGTCTCTGAGGGCGTATTGTCGGCAGCGACCGCGGCAGGCACCACGTTCACGGTGTCCATCCCCGTGAATCTTCTCCCGTCCGATAGCTACACCGTGGAAGTCGCTGGCTACACAGCCAAGCCGTTCCCCGTTCTGGGGACTGCCCCGACGACCGTGCCAGCGCCGACCGGCCCGGCCAACGATACCGCCAAAGTCATATCCGGCGGCGCGCTGACGTTCACCATCCCGGCGGCGGACATCACTACGGCAGCCGCCGGCAAGGCCCTCAGCGCGTGGGTATGGCTGAGTCTGGCCGACGGCAGCAAGACGAGCACCCCAGTCTTGGCCGACCTGGTTCCGCTGGCTGGCGGCGGCTACACGGTCACGGTGAGCGCGGCAAAGATCAATGCGGCTCTCCCGGAGAGCGCCACATCCTTGGTTGATGTGTCCGCTATCTACCAGCTCACGGCTGACTCCACAGTGACCGGCAAGACAAAGACTGTGACTGTCGGGACAGAAATCAAGGAGGATGAGGAGAAGCCCGGTAACGGCGGCGGTTGCGACGCCGGCATCGGCGGGCTGTTCGCGCTCCTGGGCGCGACCGGCTCGGTCACGCTCCTCCGCAGGAAGGGCCGATAAGCAAAACCGACTGGCAATCGCCAGCGTCAACGCCTAGGTAACTGCCACACAGAGGGAGGGGCCGAAAGCCCCTCCTTTTTGATACAGCCATGATATCCAGAAATTTGTCCTCAAATATTACATCAACAGCCCGCTTGTCAAGAGAATGAACTATAAAACTCGCATATTCGCATCAGATCCGGCTTATGAAGGGAGCCGGCAAAACAGCGCGGACGAAACCGATGGCCATCTCTGTCGGCGTCCACGGATCCGCAGTCCCGTCAGCGCTGTAAAAAACTGTTCCCTTATTGGCAATTTGAGCGTCTTTACGATAAAATAGCCTAGCTTACGCATTGATCAAGTGACGTTCCACAGATGTATGCATACGAGGGAGACGATATGATGCCAGTGAAAAATCTTTGGCCCCACCCCAAGGCAGGAGACAAGGTATTATGGATACGGCTCAGCGCGTTTGGCGACGTCCTGCAGGCCGCAGCCTCGGCGCACCGTTTCAGGCTGAAATATCCCGACGTAAGCCTGACGTTCCTCACGAAAGCGGGATATGCCGATATTTTGAAAATCCAGCCCTACGTAGACGATTTGATTTTATGGGATATCAAGAAGAGGCCTTTTGATTTTTTCAGGGTTCTGCGGGAGGTGCGAGAGAGAAGGTTTGACTGGCTTTTCAGCATGCACCGCGTATTTTCGAGCGCCCTTATCGCGCTTTTCAGCGGGATTCCGCATCGGTACGGATATAACAGGGGGATGCAGTTCTGTTACAAAAGTACCCACTACGAGTTTTTCAGCACGGCGAGCGTCGATCTTGACAATCGCGACATCCCGTCGATCTTTACGACCCAGGAGGGCAGGGAAGAGGCCCGCAATTTGCTCGCCCCGCTGCCTCAAAAAAAACTCTTCGCTGTGATCGGGGCGAGCAAGCCGCAGAAATTTTGGCCGGTAAGGCATTGGATAGAATTTCTCCGAAGCATCCTGCCAGACGGATGGGGGGTGGTCCTGAACGGACACGGGGACGAGGAAGCCAAGACGGCCAAGAGCATAGAGGACGCGCTTGGCAGCAGCGCCGTCCTGAACCTCGTCGGCCGCATGTCGTTTCCACTGAACGCGGCGGTCGCAGAGGCCTCGACCGTAGCGGTCGGCAACGACACCGGCCCTCTGCACCTGGCGTCGCTCGTGGGGACTCCGACGCTCGGGTTTTTCGGCGTGACGGACGCTTACGCTGTGAACTTTCGGATGCCCTGGTTCAGGGACATCAAGGTGTCGTGCCCGCTCGTGGGGTGCTGGAACTACAGCTGCCCGAAGGAATGTCTCGCCGACATCACCCCTGACCAGGCCGCCAGAGCCTTCCGCAGCTTCGTCTCCGAGGTCCTGCCGTCTTAGCGCCGCTTTTATTCCGGCGCTCCCCTAGGCTTACCTCTACCCGTGGGAGAACGTCTCCATGCTGCGGCTCCCGTAAAGCTGGCTGCTGAAGTCCGATTCCCCCGGGATCCCGCAGGCATCGGCGCGGCAGTGCTGGCAGTGGCGGAACTGCTTTAGGTAAATTCCGGCCGTCTCCCTGGCTCGGCCCAGTTCAGCGCAGCTCGGGGCCGGTATATGCGACAGCTCGTGCCGCGGGATGAGAGGGATGATATTGTGCATCGACGCGCCGGCTTCCTTTACGGCCTTAGCGATGTCCCCCACGTGGCGGTCGTTGATCGTCGGTATCAGCACGGTGTTGACTTTGACGACCATCCCCAGCGCCGAGACCTCGTGAATCCCCGACAGCTGACGCGCTATCAGCAATCTGCCCGCCTCGGTCCCGCGAATGGCCTCTCCGTCATAGACTATATGGGAGACTACTTCGTCGGCGATGAAAGGATCGACGGCGTTCACGGTGACCGTCACCGACCGGACGCCCACGTCACGGAGCGCTGAGGCCTTTCCTGGCAGCGCGAGCCCGTTTGTGCTGAGGCATTTTATCAGGTCTGGGAATTTCTCATGCACGAGCCTGAACACATCGAGCGCCTCCGGCGACGCCAGCGCGTCGCCCGGCCCGGCTATGCCGACGACGGTTATCTCCGGGCAGAGCGAGAGCGCCTTTGCGACGGTCGAGACGGCTCCGTCTGCCGACAGTATCCCACGGGACACGCCGGGCCTTTGCTCCGTGCCGTTCTGCGCCCTGACGCAGAACCTGCACTGTATGTTGCAGCTGCGGCAGACAGGGAGGTGCAGCCTCCCCCGCCTCCCGTGGGAACCGTCCGAGAAGCAGGGGTGTTCTGTCATGACGTCCCTGTGTTTTTTCTTCGGGCGCCTTTTTTTCAGGTATGCTATATACTTTTCAAGTGTCTCGTCGATAAAGCCAAACACCTCTAGTACCTGCTTCCCCCGCCGCTCCAGCGCTATTTTGGCGTGGGGGCCGATCCTGGAGACAAACACAGTCTCGCAGTCCGCCACGACGTCGATGCTCCTTTCAAACGCGGCGGCGTCATGCTCTCCCTCACGGCAGGCAGGTGAATTTTCCCTCCGCTCGACGATCTCCCATGTCCAAGAAACATCGTCAATGTCTATTACGCAAAACTCCGGCGTCTTCCCAAAGTGTTTGGATATGACCATACCGTCTGTCGTCGCGACCGCGATTCGCATTGATATCCCCCGCTCTATAAATTGTACTCTTCCTGTTCCTCTTTAGCGAAATCCAGCCTCCGCAGTATCTCGCTCCTCACGGCGGTGAACTCCGATGAGCCGCGGTTCCTGGGATACGACATCCCGAGAGGGATCTCCTTTACGATCCTCCCCGGCCGGGGCGACATTATATATATGCGCTGCGAGAGATATATCGCCTCGTCCACATCGTGGGTTATGAGTATCATGGTATTTTTATGCTCATTCCAGAGCTTCAGGATTTCGTCCTGTATGTTCATCCTTGTAAAGGAGTCGAGCGCCCCCAGCGGCTCGTCGAGCAGCAGGACGTCTGGTGACACTACAAGGGCCCTCACGAGCGACACCCTCTGCCTCATGCCCCCCGAGAGCTGATGCGGGTACGAGCCTGAGAACTCTGAGAGCCCCACCCTTGAAATCAGCCCGTCCACCAGGTCCGCGCCTGATTTGTATCTGCCGGCGGCGCGGAGCCCGAAGGCTATGTTGTCGCGCACCGACAGCCACGGAAAGAGCGAGTGCTCCTGAAACACGAGCCCCCTTTTCGGGTTCGTGCCGGCGATAATTTCCCCGTCGCAGCGCACCTGTCCGAACGTGGCAGCCTCGAGCCCGGCGATGATGCGCAGGAGTGTTGACTTCCCGCAGCCAGACGTCCCCACTATTGATATGAACTCAGCCGGCCGTATCTCCATGTTCACGCTCTCCAAAGCGACGAGCGTCGAATCCAGATCGGTTCTCGCGAAAATTTTAGTCACGTTTTGGATGGAGATGTGTCCAGCGCCCGCGCTCAATTCCACTGCCCCTCCTGCCAGCGAAGCACCCTACGTTTGATGAGGGACAGCAAAAAATTGACTATTGAAAACGTCACGCATATGACTATGACCGCCCCGTACATCTTGGCGAACTCGGCCCATCCCCTCTGCCAGTTGATATACCAGCCGAGGCCGGACTCCACGCCCATCATCTCCGCGACCATCAGCGCCGTGCAGGCGACGCTCATCCCCTGCGTAAGCCCCTGGAATATGTTGGGCGCGGCCGCGGGCAGGGCGACTTTGAAGAACAGCCGCGCCTTGCCCGCGCCTAAAATGCGCGCCGCCTCGAAATTCGCCTTCGGGATGTTCAAAACGCCCTGCATCGAGGTCATGGTCACCGGATACCAGACGCCCAGGGCGATCAGAAAGACGCTGCCGCCGAAGAGCGAGGCCGCGACGATAAGTATGATGGGGAGCCACGTAGTGGACGGTATCGGCCCCAGAATCTGGATCAACGGCAAAACCCAGTAGCGCACCCGCCGCGACAGGCCAGCTGAGAGGCCGGTGAAAAGGCCGATGGCCGTCCCGGCGAAATAACCGGAAAATAGCAGGATGAGGGAATTTTTTATGCAGTCGAGCAGAAGCGCCCTGTCCTCGTAAATGCCGTTCAAGATACGGTCCGGCCAGGGGAAATACGGCAGAGGGAGGATCCCGGTTTTGAGCGTAGCGAAATCGTAAAGGGCGAAGAGGAGAAAGCCCGCCGTGTAGAGCGGGGCCTTCTCCAGCAGCTTTTCGAAAGATCTTTTCGAAAAAAGAGACCTTATGAACTGGATCAGCACGAGTAGCGCCATTATAAGGATAAAGCCCGTATAAATATCCGTGGTCGCGGCGCCGCCAAAGTTTGGCGTTATCTTGTACTGCGCTGTCACAGCAGCTGCCATAACCAGCGGCAGCGCGCATATCACACGATCTGCCGCTACCCTGCTTTTAGATTTCGGCACCGCCTCTATCTGCCGCAGCTCCCACGGAGTGGGAGCGCGACCGACAGACGGCTGCCTATCCGCGGTCGATGAGGATTCAACCGCCAAAGGGACGCCTTTGACTGACATATTTATTTCCCGGCTATCCTGCCCAGATCCAGCGGCTTCCAGATTATGGCCTTCAACTCGTCCGAATTGACCTTTTCGTCCAGGACGCCCAGCGCTTTGTACTCGTCCACAGAATCGTAAAGCGATTTCTCCGTCGTCGCGTTGTCGAGGCCGAAGCGGTACATGTTGAGGAGCGAGAGCGCGTACTCGGGAGTGCCGCTGATGTGTCCGCCGTCAAGCAGTATACGCGCTGCCTCGCGGCGGTTTGTCTCGCTCTCGGAGAGCCACAGGCTCGCTTTGTAGATCGCGCGCGTGATCTTTTCGCTCGTGACCGGGTTCTCTTTCAGGAATTTACCCGAGATGCCCATTACGCAGCAAGACTCATCGACAAAATCCTTGTCGAACGTGAGGGAACGGATGCGGCGCGCTTGCCCCTCCTGTACCCATTTCTCCGCTAGCTGGTCGGACAGCACCGCGACCTTCGCTTCTCCGCGCTGCAACACGAGGAGGCTCTGATCGGCGGGGAAGTCCCTCCACTTGAAGTCCGTCGCCTTGAAGCCGTCGTGGGCCACGAAGCGGAACGCGATGTTATGGTATACCCCACCGATGCCGCCATTTATGGCTATGGTGTCGCCCTTCACGTCCTCGAAAGACTTGATGTCCGAGTCGGCCAGCACGATAGCGGAGGCGCAGCCGGTGTGCAGCCCGACGGTGAAAACGATGTCCACGCCGTTCGTTATCGGTTTCAGCCACGCGGCTATCATGCCGGCGGACGTGTCTATCTTTCCGCCCGCTATGGCATCCCTTGCGGATTCAGACCGGGTGAGCTTCGTTTCAAGCCCTTCGGCCGCGAAGAAGCCCTTGTTCTGGGCGATGGGTATTGCAGCCTGGCAAAGCCCGCCGTCATAACCGATGTTGATGACGCGCCCCGACGCCGGCTCCGATTTGTACGCGGCCTCATATTCAGCGTCACTCAGCTTTGAAAAGCTGCTGAGGTCTATGTCCCCCGCTCTAAGCTCACAGGGCAGCGCCAGGAGGGCAAAAAGGGTAAAAAACGTGAAGGACGCGACGATCGCAAGATTTCTTCTCATGACAACATCCCCTAATCTTTAATATAGTGAAAAGCGTCTTTTTCGTACCATGAATCGCGGTACGGCATTTTTACGCGGGCGCTCAGGCGTTTTTGATAAGACGTGTTCCTGAAAGCGAAGACGATCCGTCTCAGCATGTAGAACAGGCCGCCGTATCCGAAAAACGACTTGTCGGCGTCGAAGAGCTGTACGCCCGTCACGCCGAGCTTTGCCAGCGTCCCCTGTGTCCCGTTGTGGGAGATGACTAGATCCGGCGCCAGCTCCTTTATCTGGTTGCAGAACTCGAAAAGCTGATTGCTCACGGCAATCCTCGCATCCGGAAATTCCTCCGCTACCTGTCCGTATACTTCCTCCGCCCCGTCATCGTAGTGATAGGCGCGGAAAGAGATGACGTCCATCCCAAGCTCCTTGAGGAATACGGCCTCCGTTCCGACCCGCACGACGCCGCCGCAGAGGAGAACCCGTTTGCCCTCGATCTCGGGAAGGAAAGGCGCTATCGCCTCCCTGGCCCGCCGTTCCTCGTAGTCCGCGACACGCCCGGCGTCCTCTTCGAGGCCGAAGCGGGACGCGATCGCCTCGAGCCAGCGGCGCGTACCCTTGAACCCTATGGGCATCCCTGCCATCACGTATGGCGTTCCGAATTTTTCCTTCAAAAACGACAGCATGTAATCGTCGTGAACATCGCACATGCTCGCGTTGAGCGCGGCCTGGCTCACCATCCTCATCTCGTCGGCGGACGCGTATTCGGCGAACACGCGCGCCTTGAGGCCGAGCGCGCCCAAAAGCCTGATAAGCTCGTCCTCGTCCTTCGGGCCGATCGACGTGGCGTTCCAGATATTTACCGTCCTGCCCCTGATGTACTCGTATTTGAGCTTGCCCAGCTCCTCTGCCGCTCCGTCATGATGAGGGACGAAATCGCGCCAGGGCTCCGGCGAGAGAGGCAAATGCCTGAGCAGTCCGTGATAGAACGCGTCATAGGCGCTCGCAACGACGCGGGATTTGAAACCAGGGCAGTGCAGGCTCACGACGTGGGCGGCGGCGGACTCCCCCGCTTTCCGCACGATATCCTCCACGTCGTCCCCGATGATGTTCGGCGCGCATGTCGAGACCACGAAAATTATCTCTGGGCGGAATTCCCTGTCCACATATTCGATGGTCTCACGGAGCTTGCGCTCGCCACCGCCTATGACATCGCTCTCCTTTAAGTTGGTGGATACCCAGGGCGGCGGGACAGGCTGTTTCCCTCTCTGGGCCTTCCCCTTGTTCGTCTGCGCCGAGAGCGCGTGAAGCTGGGCGCCGCACCCTATCGGGCCGTGCATCACTATGGCCGACCTTTCCACCGTAGCCGCCATCATGAGCGTGAGGGCCATCTGGCAAGCGCCGGTCTGCCAGAAAGAGCGGTTGCGCCGCAACATGCAGCCTGATTTCGCGCAGTCGAGCATTTCGCAGACGCTGCCGGCGAAGCTGTCTCCGATTTTGAGCCGCTGGTCGCGTACCGGCGGTATCGCCGCGTCGTAAAAAGACATGGTATCCATCCTCCTCAGCCCTTTGGGAATACGAGCGAGCCCACGATGTCCTCGAAGAGGTGCAGGCCGCCCCTGTAGCCGGCGTAACCTCGGTCGACTATCATGCGGTTGAACGCTGGAAAGCTTATGGAGAGCTGATTTGCGCCGCGTCTCTGAGCGGTCGCCTTTTCAAGCGAGCTGCCGAGGATAAAGAGAGGGTCCGGCCCGTTGAAATACAGTTCACCCCTGTTCTGGGGATGCCGCTGGGTGATGGCCGCGGCGACCCTGCTGGAGTCCGTCTCGAACAGAAGGCCGCTGTGCAAGCCGCTGGCGTCGTACGCCGCGAGCAACGAACCCTTCTGTGATTCGTCGAGCTGATCCGTCACGAAGGAATCCAGCACCGCCCATCCGAGTTCGCGCTCCGCGTAGCGGGCGACCGGGATCGCGTAGTTCGAATTCGTCACAGTCACCGCGTAAAATTTGAAGTCCGAGTCGCAGAACACGTCCGCCGTCCGCTCGAAATAGCCGTAATAGACGCCGTTTTCCCGCTCGATCAGGTTTTTTGCCCTCTGCTTCGGGACCTTCATCCTCTCAGCGAGGCGCAGCAAAAATTCGTCCGTCGCCTCCGGCCCGACCGGAAGCTCCGTCGTCCAGAACGGCGTACCGTGGGTTTTCTCGAACCGCTCCGCGAACGACGTCCCCCATACGCGGGAAAAAACGACATTTAAAGCCGCCGACGAAGCGCTCCTCACGTTCCCGAACGTCTGATCCGGCGTAAAAAACGTGTTCGCCTCCAGCCCCAAGGCCCGGATAAGCCTCGCAATCTCCTCCAGGTCGCCCCTGAAAAAAGGGTCGTATGCCGGGACTATGCCGAAAATGTTGACCAGCTTCGCGTTTTTCTTTTCCGTGTGCCTGAGATAATCGTTGAATATCCCATCGAGCGCGATCTCATACCCCGCGTAGGAGTCTCCCTTGAAGCTCGGGGTGCTTACCGCGATCACTGGTTTCCCGTCGAAATCTGCCGTCACCCCCCTCGTGTCGTCGCCGATCATCTCCGTCATGCAGCCCGTCGCGACGACGTAAAGCTCGCCGTCGATCAGTTCGAGCGTGGACGCTATTTCCTCGCGCAGCCTGTCGTTCCCGCCGAACACTATCTCGGTCTCCGTGATGGCGCTCGTCGGTATGCTGCCCCCGCCGCAGTACCCGGCCCCCCAGTAGCCCGCCCCGAAAGCGTTGGCGCCGCTCAAGTTGCCCCCGCAGCCCATCGAGGCATGAACGATGGGGATCACCCCGGGCAGGGCGCTTATGGTACTGAGCGCTCCAGAGAGGGCGCAGGCGGAGCGGGGCCGTTCAACGAATGACGTCAAAAAAACACCTCCCATGCAGATTTAAAAACGTTGATGCCCTTAATTGTCCCCGTATTGATACAGCGGCGTGGACAGATATCTTTCCCCGGTATCCGGCAACAGCGCCACGATGACTTTGCCCGCGTTCTCCGGCCGCTTCGCGACATGGACGGCGGCGAAAGCGGCGGCGCCGGACGAAATCCCGACGAGCAGGCCCTCGCTCCTGCCGAGACGCCGTGACGTATCGATAGCCTCCTCCGAGCGCACTTTGTAGATTTCGTCCGCAATCCCTGTTTCGTATACCTTTGGGATAAACCCCGCGCCTATGCCCTGTATCTTATGCGGAGCGGGGGCGCCTCCGGACAGGACCGGAGACTCGAACGGCTCGACCGCGACGATCCGCACGGACTCTTTTTTGCTTTTCAGATTTTGCCCGACGCCGGTGACCGTGCCCCCTGTTCCGACCCCGGCGACGAAGATATCCACCTCCCCTTCAGTGTCACGCCAGATCTCTTCTGCCGTCGCGCTGTAATGAATGGCGGGGTTAGAGGGGTTTTCAAACTGTTGAAGGATTATCCCGCCAGGTATCCGCGCCGCCAGTTCCTCCGCCTTCCGCACCGCGCCTTTCATCCCGTCCGCCCCAGGGGTGAGGGCGAGCTCAGCGCCCAGCGCCTTCATGAGCGTCCTGCGCTCGACGCTCATCGTCTCCGGCATTGTGAGGATCACTTTGTAGCCCCGGGCCGCCGCGACGAAGGCGATGCCCACGCCGGTGTTGCCGCTCGTCGGCTCGATGATCACGGACTCCGGCGAGAGCGCCCCTCTTTTCTCGGCGTCCGTGATCATGCTGTACGCTATGCGGTCCTTCACGCTCCCCGCCGGGTTGAAATATTCGAGCTTTAAGTACAGAGTGCCGCTGAGATTACTGTCCTCCGTAAAACGATGAGGCTGCAAAAGCGGTGTGTTCCCTATGAGATCCGTGAGACTTTTTGCCGCCCTGACCATGATGAGCCTCCCCCTCTCTTAAATTCCGGCCCTGACGCCGCCCGCGACGACGCCGCTCTCAAGGGCCAGTATCTGATCCGACCACGATGCCGCCCACGCCTGAAGCTCGCTTGTCGCCAGCGGGGACGGCGTGTCTGATAGATCGTGCGACGCGATTTTTTCGGCGAGGCGAGCGTAAATTTTCGCCTGTTCCGAATCGGGAGACGCTTCGATGGTCGTCTTGCCCTTGAGCTCGGACTG